>CANGXK010000109.1 GCA_947457715.1 Gemmatimonadota bacterium | reverse complement strand
GGCGTCGACGGTGACCGTGGTCGGCACCCCGTTCACCATCAGCGCGATGGGACCCGCTTGCGGAGCACTCATGACGCGGCCTCGCGTGGCATGCGTAGTGGCAGCGACCGCAAGCGCGTGCCGGTGAGCGTGAACACGGCGTTGGCGACCGCCGGCGCGATCGGCGGCAGCCCCGGCTCGCCAATGCCCGACGGCACGTCGAGGCTCGGCACGAGATGGGTTTCAATCACGGGGCACTCGTCGATGCGGAGCAAACGATAGTCGTGGAAGTTCGACTGGCGCGGCGTGCCGTCGCTGACTGCCACCTCGCCGTAGAGCGCTACGGAGAGTCCGTCGATGATGCCGCCTTCGATTTGCTGCGCAATGATGTTCGGATTCACGGGGAGGCCGCAATCGACGGCGGCCACCACGCGATGCACCCGAATGCGACCATCGAGTGCCACCGACACCTCGGCCACTTCGGCCACGATCGAGCCGAACGCGGCGTGCAGCGCAATGCCGCGGGCACGCGGTCGGCCGTCGGCCGCCGGCGCGATGGGTGTCCCCCAGCCACTTTTCTCGGCGGCGAGTTGCAGCACGCGCAGCGCCCGCGGATGCGACTGCAGCATGGCGGCGCGGTACGCTGCCGGGTCCTGTGTGGCCGCGGCCGCGAGTTCGTCGATGAAGCTCTCCACGAAAAACGCCTGATGCGAGTGGCCGACACTGCGCCACGAGCCCACGGGAATCGCACTCTGGGTTTCACTGTGCGACGCGTGCAGCGCGGGAAAGGCATAGGGTTGATCCCACGTGCCTTCGCTCGACGTGCGATCGGGTCCCGTCTGCGTGAGCAGAAAGCCCACCCGCTTGCTGTACGCCTTGAAGGGCACCTGCCCGGCCGAATGCGCCACGAAGGCGGTCACGTGTCCGTTGGCGTCGAGCGCGGCGCGCAGTCGCGAGACGGTGGCCGGACGATAGAAATCATGCCGCATGTCGTCTTCGCGCGACCAGATCACCTGCACCGGCACGCCCGGCGCCGCTTTGGCGATCGCCGCCGCCTGGGCGATGTAGTCCACATCGAGCCGCCGGCCAAAGCCGCCGCCAAGGATGTGCTGATGCACCGTGACCTTGTCCTCGTCGAGATCAAGCACATGCGCCACGGCCGCGCGTGCGTAGCCCGGCACCTGCGTACCGGTCCACAGTTCGGCACCCTCGTTCGACACGCGCACGGTGGCGTTCATCGGTTCCATCGTGGCGTGCGCGAGGTACGGCGCTTCGTATGTCGCGTCGACGGTGCGTGCCGATTTCCCGAGGGTCTTCTTCGCCCCGCCGTAGAAGCGCATCGGCATGCCGTCGTCGTTGCGCACGGCGTTGCGGATGCCCTGCATCACCGTCACGGTGGAGACTGCGGTCTTGTTCGCGCCGGCCACCGCGGCGGCCAGCGCGTTCGCTGCGTTGCGTGCTTGCCACCACGACTCCGCGACCACCGCCAGCGCCGGCGGATCGCCGTACTTGCTGCCGGGCAGCGAGATCACCGCGCGCACGCCCGACATGGCGCGACTGTGCTGCATCTGCGCGTCGGTGACCGCAGGCGCCGTCGTCGCGCCGAATGGGCTCATCACGACCGCCGCATAAAGCATGTTGGGCAGCGACACATCGATGCCAAAGGTGGCCGTGCCGTTCGACTTGGCCACTGAATCGAGTCGCGGCATCGGCTTGCCGATGACCGTGAACGTGGCCGCCGCCTTGAGCGTGATCTCGGCGGGGTGATGCCGCGCAGCGAGCGAGGCAACTTCACCAAAGCGGAGCTGACGACCGTCGGTACACACGATCACACCCTTCTCGGCGCGACAACTCGAAGTGGGCACACCCCATGTGGCCGCGGCGGCGGCAATCAGCGCCGTGCGCGCCGACGCGCCCGCTTCCCGCACGGGCATCCAGCAATCGCGCATGCTCGACGACCCGCCGGTGATCATGATGCCCAGCTCACGCGCCGTCTTGGCCATCATCCAGCGGATACCGCGCACCAGCGAGCCGTCGGCTTCGGGCGCGAACGGCAGGCCTTCCACGAGCACCGAGACGTTGCCGTAAATCTTGTCGATGGGGCTGTGCATTACCCGCACCCGGGTCCATTCGCACTCGAGTTCTTCGGCCATGAGCATCGCCAACGCCGTGTGCACCCCCTGACCCATCTCGGCTTTGGGCACCACCACGGTGACCGTGTCGTCGGGGGCGATCGTGAGCCACCCGTTCAATGCGACGGCCTGACCACCGGTGTCGGTGCCACCGCTGTCGGGGAGCGTGCGCCCGATGAGTCGCTGTCGTGGCGGAAGGAGCGCCCAGCCCAGAAACAGGGCTCCACCAGTGCCCAGCCCGGCCAGCAAAAACGTGCGGCGTTTCATGTTCTCATCGGCTCGGCGTCATATTGTTCTGTGCGTGCTTTCAAGATGCGACACGAAGCCCCCGCCGACTACTCCCCGCCTTTCTACACCAGATCGTCCATGTCACACGTGACTCGCACTCTGCTGCTGCTGACCGCGATCGGCTGTCTGGCCTGCGGTGAGAAGCCGGCCAAGGTTGCCGGGGCTCAGACGCTCGGTCCGGAAGACATGCAGTTCGTGTCGTCGGATAAGAGCTTCGCGCTGGAGCTGATCGGTGATTCGGTGCATGTCTTCATGCCGGGCAGCCGGGTGAGCGTGCCGTCCACGTACATCGAGAATCTCAAGTACAGCGACGGACGGTTGCGCTTCGATATCCGCGGGCTTGGGGTGCGCATTTTCGAAGTGGGCGACGGCACGGAGCAGGGCGCCGCGCTCAGCCAGCAGGAAGCGTTGCTGTTCATGGCGGGCGTGACGCGCAATCAGGCCAAGCTGGAGCAGGCGGGGAAGTAAGCGCGGTCGGTTGGGTTACGAACTGCAGCTCAGCATCGAACACCCCGCCTTCACGCGCGCCCACTCGGGCCTGCGCGCGGCGAAGTGCGCGTACTCCGGCTGATCGTCGTACGGCCGACGCATGACCTCGAGCAACGCGTGCACCATCGACGCATCGCCAGCCGTGGCCGCGTCGATCGCCTGCTGCGCGAGATAGTTGCGCAGCACGAACCGCGGATTCACGGTGTGCATGGCGGCACGCCGTTCGTCGGCACTCCGGCTGTGCTGCTGCACCAAGTCGTGCCAGCGACGTAGCCACGCCGTGAGTGCATCGGCCTTGGCCTCGCGTTTGGCTTCGTCGTAGAACACGTCGCCGAGCACGCTGATGGGATGCTCAGCGGGGAGCGTATCGCCGATCTCGCCGAGCGCGCGGAAGAACAGCGTGTAGTCCACCTCGGCCTCATACAACAGCGCGAAGCCTTCGCGCACCAACAGCTGTTCGGCGTCGCCGCGATTCGTAAACCCGAACTTGGCGGCGTTCATGGCCTCGTACTCGGCCAGGTACACGTCGCCGAACCGCCCGAGGGCGCCCTGCAGGGCGTCACCGCTGTCGAACAGGGGCGCGATGGCTTCGGCCAGGCGCACGAGATTCCACTGCGCGATCGCCGGCTGCTGTCCGAAGCGATAGCGCCGCGTGCTGGCGTCGGTGGTGTTGGGCGTCCAGGTGGGGTCGAAGTTATCGAGCCATCCGTACGGACCGTAGTCGATCGTGAGCCCCAGGATCGACATGTTGTCGGTGTTCATCACGCCGTGCACGAAACCCACGCGCATCCAATGCACGATCATGTGCGCGGTGCGTTCGCACACCTCGGCAAACCACGCGACACGACGCTCGGTGAGGTCGGCGATGCCGGCCAGCTGGGGAAAGTCGCGCGCGATGGTGAAATCCACGAGCTGCGCCAGCAACGCCATGTCGTCGCGCGCGGCCAAGATCTCGAAGTTGCCGAAGCGGATGAACGACGGCGCCACGCGACAGACGATCGCGCCCGGCTCCGGGGCGGCGTTGCCGTTGTAGAACATGTCACGCACCACGTGGTCGCCGGTGGTGACGAGCGACAGGGCGCGCGTGGTCGGCACGCCCAGGTGATGCATCGCCTCGCTGCAGAGAAACTCGCGAATGGATGAACGCAACACGGCGCGTCCGTCGGCCGTGCGCGAATACGGCGTGGGTCCGGCACCTTTGAGCTGCAGTTCCCAGCGCTCGCCGGCGGCGTTCACCACTTCGCCCAGCGACATGGCACGACCGTCGCCCAGCTGGCCGGCCCAGTTGCCGAATTGGTGCCCTCCGTAGCAGGCGGCATACGGGGCCATGCCTGCAAGCAACTCGTTGCCCCCGAACACGCGAGCGAACGTGGTTGACTGCACGTCGCGCTCGGCGATACCCACCAGAGTCGCGACCTCGTGCGCATGGGCCAGCAGGCGGGGGTCCGCTACGGGTGTCGGCTCGGCCGCGCTCCAGGCGGCGCCCAGCACCTGACGGCGCCGGTTCGACCGGTCCGGATCTCCCGGCAGTTCGGTCACGAAGCGATTGTCGAAGCGAAGATTGTGCACGCTTGTAAAATAGAGATGCGCGCTGGCCTCGGGCACTCCTTTTCGGGCACTCCGGGCCCCTGTTCTGTGTATATCCCCCACTATGTCAGAATTCAAAAAGCCCTCTGTTGACGAACTGGCGCGTACGCTCACGCGCGAGCAGTTCACAGTCACCCAGCAATCAGGCACCGAGCCGCCATTCCGCAACGAGTTCTGGGACCACCACGAAGACGGCCTCTACGTCGATATCGTGAGTGGCGAGCCGCTATTCTCGTCGATTGACAAGTTCGATTCCGGCTGCGGCTGGCCCAGCTTCACGAAGCCGGTGGCGCCGCAGGTCCTGGAGAAGGAAGACCGCACGCACGGCATGCGACGCGTGGAAGTGCGGTCGAAAGACGCCGACTCGCATCTGGGTCACGTGTTCGACGACGGCCCGAGGGACGCCGGTGGGCTCCGCTATTGCATCAACTCCGCGTCATTGCGTTTCATTCCGCTCGAGCAGCTCGAAGCGGAAGGGTATGGCGAATTCCGGCCGCTCTTCGCATGAGTGCGAAGGAGACTGAAGTCGCGATTCTGGCCGGTGGATGCTTCTGGGGCGTGGAAGAAATTCTGCGCGCCGTGCCGGGTGTGCTCGACACCGACGTGGGCTATACCGGCGGCTGGCTCGAGCATCCGGTGTACGACGACACGCACGACAGTGCGTCGGGACATGCCGAAGCGGTGCGCATCGTGTTCGATCCCACGGTGCTGAGTTTCGAGTCGTTGCTGGAGAACTGGTTCTTCCGGTTGCACGACCCGACCACGCTGAACCGTCAGGGCAACGACGTGGGCACGCAGTATCGCTCGGCGATCTTCTACACCACGCCCGAGCAGCGTGAGACCGCGGAGCTCGTGAAGGCGCGCATGGCGCACTCCGGGCTGTGGAAGCGGCCGATCACCACCGAGATCGCCCCGGAAGCGACGTGGTGGACGGCCGAGGGCGAGCATCAGGATTTTCTGCAGAAGAATCCGTACGGGTACAACTGTCATTACCTGCGGTAATCGCACACGGGAAAAGCAACGGCGAACGGCAACAGCTGGAACACGGATTCCAATCGATTGCACCGATCACGCAGATAAGCAAAAGCGCTTGTCGTTTATCTGTGTGATCAGCGGAATCCAGTTCCAGATCCGTGTTCCAGCTGTTGCTTTTACAGCGATCTAGCCGTTCAGCACCGCCGCCAGCCTCCCAAGATGTTTGCTCCAGCCGTCATCGGCCCACGTGAACGCCATTACGTGTGGCGGTTGGCACACGACGATCCGGCCCACGGTGGTGACCGTGGGCTCGCCTTCCGTCCACGGCTCGCGGAGGTGGCCGCCGGCGAACATGTCGAGGGTGACGTGATCGCTCCTCCAGCGAGCCAGTCCGGCCGGACCAGATCGGGCTCTCGCGAGACCAGCATCGAACGACTCCTGGCGGTGGGGCGCGTACGCGGGGCATGGACGGCAGGTGGCGGACTCGCCACATTAGCGCACCGTTGATCGGTTGAGCAACCGCGGCGACACGCTCCCCTCCTCACGCTGATTCCCGTCATGTCCAGGACACTGCACCGACGCGCCGCCTCGATGGCCGCGCTCTCGCTCCTGTGCGCACCGATTTCCGCCCAGGCGCAGGCTGCTTCCGCAGCTGCGCTCGCGGCGACGCCGGTGGCGCAGGAATTCGACAAGCTGCACTTCCGCTCCATTGGACCCGCCACGATGTCGGGGCGTATCTCCGATCTCGCCATTTACGAAGCCAATCCGGCCATCTGGTACGTGGGTTCGGCCCACGGCGGCGTGTGGAAGACCACCAGCAACGGCACGATGTTCACGCCGCTGTTTCAGGATCAGGGACTGATCGCGATCGGTGATGTGGCCGTGTCGCAGATCAACCCCGATCTGGTGTGGGTCGGCACCGGCGAATCGAACAATCGCCAGAGTACGTCGTGGGGCAGCGGCATCTACAAGTCGACCGACGGCGGCAAGACATTCGCGATGATGGGACTTCCGCAGTCGAAGCACATCAATCGCATCGTCATTCATCCCACGAACAACGATGTCGTGCTGGTGGCCTCCACGGGCCCGCTGTTCGGCCCGGGCGGCGAGCGCGGCGTGTACAAGACCACCGACGGCGGCAAGAGCTGGAAGCAGGTGCTCAAGGTGGACGACGAAACCGGTGCGAACGAACTGGTGATGTCGGCGACCGATCCGAACATCCTGTTCGCCAGTACGTATCAGCGTCGTCGCACGGCCTGCTGCATGAACGGTGGTGGGCCCGGCAGCGCGCTGTGGAAGTCGACCGACGGCGGCGAGACGTGGACCAAGGTGACCGGCACCGGCTTCCCGACGGGTCCGTTGGGACGCATCGCGGTGGACGTGTTCCGTCAGAGCCCGAACATCGTGTACGCCACGGTGGAAGGCCCGGCGCCGACCGCGCAGCGGGCCGCGGCGGCTACGGAGAACATGAATCCGGCACCGGCGCCGGCCGGGCGCGGTGTGGTGGCCGGTGTGTCCGGCCTCTACAAGTCGAACGATGGCGGCGCGACCTGGACCAAGCAGAGCAACACCAACGCGCGCCCGATGTACTTCAGCCAGTTGCGCATCGATCCGGTGAATCCGGAGCGCATTTACATGGGCGGTGTGGGGCTGCACCTGTCGGTGGATGGCGGTCGCACCTTTGAAACCGATGCGGCGCTCGTGACGCACGACGACGTGCACGGCATCTGGATCAATCCGAAGAACCCGGATCATGTGATCATCGGCAACGACGGCGGTCTCGCCACGTCGTACGACATGAGCCGCACTTGGCAGTTCATCGAGAACGTACCGGTGGGACTGTTCTATCACGTGGGCTTCGACATGGAAACGCCGTACAACGTGTGCGGCGGTATGCAGGACAACTACGACTGGTGTGGCCCGAGCGCGTCGCGCATGAATCGCGGCATCTTCAACTACGACTGGTTCCAGATTCTTGGCGGCGACGGCTTCGTGGCCATCCCCGATCTGCGTGACTCGCGCATCATTTACACCGAGTCGCAGGACGGCAACATGGTGCGCCGCAACAAGGTGACGGGTGAGTCGAAGTCGATCCGTCCCACCCCGCAGAACGTGGGGAATGCGACGGCGGGTGAAGCGTATCGTTTCCATTGGGACACGCCGCTCATGCTGTCGCCGAACGATCCCGGTGTGTTGCTGGCGGCGGCCAATCGCGTGTTCCGCAGCACCGATCGCGGGGACTCGTGGACCGCCATCAGCCCCGACCTCACGAAGAACGAGAAGCGCGACGACATCGTGACGATGGGCTTGAAAGGCAGCGACATCGCGATCTCGCGCAACGACGGCATCTCGCAGTGGCCCACGATTGTGTCGCTGGCAGAGTCGCCGAAGCAGAAGGGCGTGTACTACACCGGCACCGACGACGGCACGGTGAGCATGTCGATGGACAACGGTGCGACGTGGCAAAACATCACGAAGAATCTGCCGGGCTTCCCCGCCGGTCATGCCTTCGTGTCGGAAGTGGTGCCGTCGCGCTTCGAGTCGGG
>CANGXK010000108.1 GCA_947457715.1 Gemmatimonadota bacterium | reverse complement strand
GGTCTGTCGCTGTGGATGCTGTTCTCGGTGCTCGCACTGCATCGACTGGGCGCGTCGATCGTGCACGCCAACGCCAAGGAGCACGTCGGCAAGGCACGACGCCGGTTCATTCTGCCGGCCCTCGTGTTCGGCGCCGTGCTCGCCGCGGTGGCCTACGGCGTGATCACCGCCTGGCCCGAGCTGCGTCTGGCCAGCCTGTCGGGCGTGAAGAGCACGCTGCTGGCGCTCACCGAGGCCCTGCGGCAACCGGTTCCCAGCACCGCGTTGTTCCCCGTGCGCGCCGTCCTCGAGCCGGTATTCCTGTCAGGCAGCGCCATGTGGTCCACCACGATGCCGTGGGCCGCCGCCATCCTGCTGCTCAACTACGCCTGGGTCGTGCGACTCGATCGCGCCTTCGAAGAGGCGGCACTTGAAGCCACGCAGCATCGCGCCGACCGGCTGCAGCGCTTCCGCACGTCGCAGATGGGGAATTCGCGCTCGCGAAAGGGCAAGCTGGCCAAGGTGCCGGCGCTTGCCCTTACCGGTCGTCCGGAAATGGCGATCGCCTGGAAGAACGTGGTCGCCGCCATGCGTGGCGGGGCCTGGCGCACGCAACTGCTCACCTTCACGATCAGCCTCGCCGCCCTCGCCGCCATCACGCATTCGGCTTCCGATCGCGCCGGCGATGTCTTCATGGGCGTCACCTTCGGCTGGGGGGCGATGCTGCTGTTCATCGGTCCGCTCTGGATGCGCTTCGACCTGCGCCTCGACTTGCCGCGTCTGGCGATGCTGAAAACCATGCCGTTACCCGGATGGCGCATCGTGGGCGCCGAGATCGCAGCGGTCACCGCGCTGCACTCGGTGACGGTGTGGTCGCTGATGGTGGTGCCGCTCGTGATGTTCCTCCAGGAACCGGCGTTGCTGGCCGAAAGCGGCGCCACGATTCCGATCTTCGTGTCGGTGGCGGTGGGCGTGCCGGTGTTCAATGCGCTCATGTTCACCATCCAGAACGGCACCGCGCTGCTTTTCCCCGCCTGGGTGCGACTCGGCACCGAGGCCCGTGGTTTCGAAACGATGGGACAGAACCTGCTGACCACCGGCGCCACCACGCTCGTGGCCGCGATCGCCCTCGTCTTCCCGGTCGGGCTGGGCGCGCTGATCCTCTGGATCACGAACGACTGGGGCGGCTGGTCGGTGCTCGCCGCCACCGTGCTGGCCGGTGCCGTCGTGGTGGCCGAACTGTGGCCCATCCTGATCTGGCTGGGCGGCGTCTTCGAGAAGATCGATGTGAGCGAAGTGGCGGCCGCCACCTAGGGTGGTGTTCACGCGCCCTTCCGGTGCGGCGGTCTGGTGCCTAACCTGCCCTGCCCGGGGGTTCTCCCCGATGCAGGATTCACGAACCGCGTAAATGAGCCATGCCGGCTGACGAATTCACAGCGCCCGACGACGACACGCCCGACGAGACGCCCGACGACGACGGGGCTGAGCACGCCGACGAGAACGACGAGCACGACGAGAACGACGGGGACGACGACGAGGACGACGGGGAATACGGCGTCACCGACAGCGTCGGCACCGGCGAGGGTGGCGGTGAGGAGCGTCCGGCGGTGTTCGTCACCACGCGCGAGCCCATCGCGCTGGTCGTGTCACGCCTCGACGATCCGCGTGCCCCTGAATCGTCGGCGCTGGCCGCCTACATCGACGGTCGCATGGTCGCCCGCAGCGCGATGCCGCCGGAAGCCATCGAGCGGCTCATCGATCTGAAGCTCTTCGAAGAGCCGGTGGCCCTCGGCCTGTTCGCCTTCGAAGAGGCGCCGGGTCTGCAGTGCCGCTTGTTCGCGCTGGTCCCGCGCGCTTCGCTTGAGGCCGACGCGCATGCGTCGGAACCGTGGAAGGCGAGTGTGCCGAGCTACGAGGCCATGCGCGACGCGGAAGACATGGACGACGATGCGGACGATGACGACGAGGACGATGACGACGAGTCCCCGTTCGAGACGATCCTCCTCGGCCACATCGTGCGCTTCGCCAAGGATCGCAAGTTTCCGGACAACCTGGCCGAGGAAGCCGTCGACATTCTCACGCGCATCATCCACGGCGCGGAGCCGCTGCAAGACGCAGATCGGAAAGCGATCGACGACTTGCTGGGATCGCTGTAGGGTGTGCTTTGGGCTAGATCGCTAACTGCATTGACGCGAAGGACGCGGAGTTCGCGAAGATCGCGAAGAACTGCAGAGAGTTAAATGAATGCCCCACCGTCGGATCGCCTCGATGGTGGGGCATTTTCATTTCTGTACAACAAACAACGCGCTTTTTGCTGTTCTTCGCGCCCTTCGCGAACTCCGCGCCATTCGCGTCACGGCGGTTACAGATCCCAGTCAATCACCCCATGCTGGCGCAACGGGGTACTCCCGGCTTCATGTTGGCCTGATTCTTCCCGTATACCCTCTCACCACCCACCACCAGCGCGCAGGACGAACAGGTGGCCGCCACCGCGATCGCCGCGGTCATCAAGCCGTCAGCGAAGCCCTACCGCGCGACCTATCGCTGCTCGTCGTGCCCGCGAAAGCCGAGGCGCTGATTCACCGCGCGGCGCTCATCGAGCGTCATCCGCGACCAGCGGCCGATTTCCGCGAGCGTACGACGACAGCCACGGCATTCCTGGCCCACGTCGAGCAGGCAAATCTTGAGACACGGCGACGTCGCCGGGAACGCCGTCGCCGGCAGCGCCTGATTCGACTGGTCGCTCATGGTGCCGGCTTCACCGCGTTCCACGCCGGGCACGACGGCGCCGCCCCCGCCGCACGCGGTGGCCCATCCGGGCGCGGCAGCGTATCCGCCACCTGCATCAGCTCCACGTCGAAAATGAGCGTCGCCCGCTCCGGAATCACCGGCGGCCGCCCCTTCTCGCCGTACGCGAGCTGCCAGGGAATGATGAGCCGACGCGATCCCCCCACATTCATCCCCTGAAACCCCAAATCCCACCCCGCAATCACGCGACGAAACCCCTGCGGAAAGCTGATCGGGTCCTTCACGCGGCCGGAACTGGTGGTATCCCGCGACGAATCGAACTTCTTGCCGTCGGTGGTCCACCCCGTGTAATGCGCGTACACACACCGCCCCGAGGTCAGCGCCGCTCCCGTGCCGACGGCAACGTCGATCCCGTTCAAGGAGAACAGCACCTCCTCCCTCCCCTCCACCGCCGGAATCGGCAACGCGAAGCGAGGCGCCCCAGCACACCCCACGATCATCGCCGCCATCCCCCCCACCAGAAATCGTCTCATGACTGAACACTAAGAACTCAGTTCTGATTTGCGACCTACCACCCAAAACCCACCACCCATGGCCAAGAACCCAGAGCCCCCAGCCCACAGCCCCGTCACCGTCATCATCAGCCCTTTCGCCTGCTCGACATCCGCCAGTATCGGTCACCAGACGCTCACCGCGGGCGATCGAGGACTCGGGCATTCTCCGCACCGTCTCCTTGTTCGCGTGCGGCGCCCCGATGAGATACATCGGCACATTCGATATGAGTCCAAAGAGCGTTGCCACTCTAGTCTGACCAGACTAGTCTAAATACATGGCAGACGAATACTCGCTCTACGAAGCCAAGGCTAAACTGTCCGCATTGGTGAAGCAGGTGCGCGAAGGCCGCACCGTCATCATCACCGTGCACGGCCAGCCGGCGGCCGAACTGCGTCCCATCGACCCGTCCGCGCAGCCGCAGTCACTCGACGAACGACTCGCCGAACTCACCGCCCGCGGCATCGTGCTCAAGCCGAAGCGCCCCGACAGCAGCAGCTATCCCATCGGACCGCGAAAGACCGGCGCGCTGCAGCGCTTTCTCAGCGAGCGCGAATGAGTACGGCGTACGTTGATAGCTCCTGCGTGGTCGCGGCGGCGTTCGGAGAGCCCGGCGCGCGACCGATGATCGCGCGACGCCGCGCCTTCTCGCTGGTGATCTCGTCCACACTGCTCGAGGCGGAGCTGTTCAGCGCGCTGCGTCGTGAGCAGTGCGAACTCACCGACGCGTTTCATGCCGACATCGCACTCGTCACGCCCGACCGCGCGCTCTCCGAAGAGATCGCGCGTGTGCTCGAGGCCGGGTATGTGCGGGGGGCCGACTGTTGGCATCTGGCAACGGCCCTCTACGTCGCGCCCGATCCATCGGAACTCACCTTCCTCACGCTCGACCTCGCGCAGCGGAAGGTGGCGAAGGCGCTCGGGTTTCAGGTGTAGGCGCCGCGCCAACACCATCCCGCCATTCCACGCGCGCGAAGCACCGCCTACAATACGGGGTTCCCCCCACCCCCTATCGAGGACGGCATGACCCGTTTCGTCGTTCGACCGCTTCCGGCACTGGCCCTGCTGGCGCTGCTCGCCGCCCAGCCCGTGCTGACGCCCGCTCAGGCGCAGGATACCGCGACCGCCCGCGCCCCGCGCCGCGGCCCCGTGATCACCGACACCGCCCGCGCCCGCGCGCTGTTCGTCAGCAAAGACCCCGCCGACCTCGCCGGCTGCGGCGCCAACTGCGATCGCGACATCAAGTCCCGCATGGCCACCGACAGCGCCTACGAGGCGCGGGCCAAGGGCGTGGTGGACTTCCAGAAGGTCACCTACAAGAGCCGCGCCGACGGCCTCGAGATTCCGGCCTACGTATTCGCGCCGCTCACCAAAAATCCCGCCGGACATGCCGCGCTGGTGTGGGTGCACGGCGGCGTGCACTCCAACTGGGGGCTCTCCATGTGGCCCTTCGTGCGCGAGGCCGTGCAGAAGGGCTACGTCGTGATCACGCCCAACTATCGCGGCAGCACCGGCTACGGCAACGACTTCCACCGCAAGATCGATTACGGCGGCATGGAAGTGGACGACGTGTACTCGTCCATCGACTACCTGAAAACGCAGTCGTATGTCGACATGGACCGACTCGGCATGATGGGCTGGAGCCACGGCGGCTTCATCACGTCGCTCAACCTCACGCGTGAGGGGCAGCCCTTCCGCGCCGGCGCGGCGATGGTGCCCGTCACCAATCTCATCTTCCGCTTGTCCGATCACGGCCCCGGCTACCAGCGCGATTACGCGGCCGAGGAAGGGATCAAGGGACTGCCGTTCGAGAACGTGCCGGAATACATCCGCCGCTCGCCCACGTTTCACTTCGACAAGCTGAACGTGCCGCTGCTCGCGCATGTCGCCACCAACGACTGCGACGTGTACTTCCGCGAGAACCAGCAGTTCATCTACACGCTGCGCGCGCTCAAGCCCGACCTGTCCGAAACGAAGATCTACGTGAACCCGCCGCAGGGTGGTGGTGGATGCGGCCACACCTTCAATCGCCGCGTGAACGCGTCGAGCACCATGCGTGACGACACGCCCGAGCAGATCGATTCGTGGAACCGCGTGTGGACCTTCTTCGAGTGGAACCTGCGCCCGAAGAGCCTGATCCGCGCCGACAATCAGGAGTGGATGCGCGATCCGCGCGTGGCGAGCCCGCGCGGTCCGGTGCCGCCGCAGTAAGCATCCCGCACTAAGCGGGAACTAGCTCCCGATGCGCTCCACCCACGGGAGCGCATCGAAGCCGGCATCGAGACTCATGAGACGGCGCACGCCGCGCCGTTTCATGATCGCGGCATGCACCGCATCACGGGCCGACAACGACGTCACGCTGAGCATGAGTGTCTTCGCTTGCTCCACGTCCGGCAACTCGACGGGAAAGATCTCGTCCACCACGCCGTGGAGCGCGTCGAACGCCGCTTGAATCGCATCGGGGCGACGAATGGCGAAGTAGCGGTGCAGAATTTCCTGAAAGACCTCGGCGTCCGTCACGAGCCGATCGCCACGCGTGATCGCGTCCTCGAGCATGCGACGCACGGTCTCCTTGTGCGGATGCGGCGCCCCGATGAGATACATCGGCACGTTCGAATCGATGAAGACCGTGTTCTCCGGCTCGAGCAATTCCCGGCTGATCATGCGCCGGAGCCCGGCGATTCATCCACGCCGTCCAGCAGATAGCCGGACTCGATCTCCGTGAGCATGCTCGGCAACGAGCCCACCGGATACTCGCCCTGCGCCGACTCGCGAACCACCGACAGTTTCCGACGCGGATCGGCCGCCGGGGCATCCTGGCGCGCCGCCCGCAGTGCCTGTCGCACCCATTCGGCCACCGTCATCCGCTGACGCTCGGCGACCCGGCGGATCTCCGCAAACTCCTCGTCATCGAGCAGAACCTGCAATCGTTGAGTCATATGATGAGTCTATATTACTCATTGCCATGAGTCAAACATTTCGAGCGCTTACGGAGATGCCGCGGACACTCGAGGATCCCCCTACGCCGCGCTCCCCGTCCACGGCTTGATCCGCTTGAGCTCCGCCGCGATCCCCTTGGCCGCGACCTCGGTGTCATGCGCGGCCTGTGCCCGCAGCCAATAGCCGTTCGAGAGTCCGAAGAAGCGACAGAGACGAAGATCCGTATCGGCCGTGATGGCGCGCCGTCCGGCCACGATCTCGCCGATAGGCTGCGCGGGCACGCCGATCTCCTTAGCGACTCGATACTTCGTGATCCCGAGCGGGAGCAGGAACTCCTCCCACAAGAGCTCCCCTGGCGTCACGGCTTTCAGTTTGCGCGGCGTAGCGCGTGCCTCGTGGAGCCAGCGCGGTAAGTCGGGTCGGTCGTCGCCGGGGAGGCCGATCATCACCGAAACTACGTCACGGCAATCGAGACGCCCGCACACATCCGCTACACCCGCCGCGCGAGTTCCGCGACACTCGGCAGCCGAACCCGCATCAACGCCTCGAGCCGCGACAGCGCCGCGACCTCGCCGCCCACCATCGCGGTCGTCGCGTGCAGCACGTCGTGCATCGCGTGCTGCAGCGTGGTCGTCACCTGCTCGATCGTGGTGCGCACCTTCGCCGGTGCGACCCCGAGATCGGCCGCCAATCGGTGTACGTCGGCGATGGTCAGCGCGTGCGGCTGATAGCTGTGACCGAAACGCATGGAAAGATCCGGCGAGAGCGACGGGTACACTTCGGTGCTCACGACGTCGTAGAACGGTGCCAGCCGCGCACCCGACGCGCTGTGCAACAACGCGAAGTTCTTGCCGTGCGCATCGCCGTTGCCCAGGCAGACGTTGGCCACCACGGCGGCGAGCAGGTCCTGCAGATCGTTGGCGGGACGCACACTGTAGCGACGTATCGCCGCCGCGAGATCGCGCACCCCCGGTCCACCGTCGCGCTGATATTTGCGCCGTGGCAGGCGTCCCGTGACCTGACACATGTCTTCCTGATGCACGCGGGTGATCGGCGGCAATGACCGTGCATCGGTGAGCGTCGCCTCGGTGGCCGCCGCCTCGATCCGGTCATACCGCTCGATCGCGATCAAGGTCGGCTCGTTGGAATCGCCCACACTCGCGATCGCATGCGCCGCGGGCACGGCGAGTCCGAGCGCACGATAGAACGCCAGACACGCCAGCTCATTCGCCACCAGACCATCGTAGCGCCCGCACGCGCGCCAGCTCATCGCGCGTGTCCGATTCCAGCAGAAGATTATCGAAGAACACGAGCGTCTCGCGATGCCCGTACGTCATCAGTGCTCGCACCGGCAGCCGGACGGACAGGGCAGCTTGCGCATAGCCGTCGCGGTAGCGATACCACACATCGTCGTCATGCTCGCCCAACTCGCCGGCGTCGTGCTCGTGCATCAGGACATCGAGCGCGGCCTCGGTCGTGTCGTAACGCTCGGCTTTGCGCGGGGTCATGGCGCGGACGCGTGCACCGCAGGCAGCGCGCTGCCGCGGGTGGTGAGGACCAGGTCGATGCCCATGGTGTTGAGCATGCGGAGGACCGTATCCAGCCCGAGTTGTCGGCGTTTCCCGAGTTCCGTCTCGTTCCAGAGGCGCGGGCTGACGCCGGAGAGCTGAGCCGCGTCGACCTGCGTCAGACCGAGCGAGCGTCGGGCGTCACGCAACGCCGCACCGAGCTGCTCGAGGTCGTGGATCGGGGTTGCGGTGCTCTGGCTGAGTCGCATGCGCTTTCCTTATAAGGAAGAAAACTAGCATAT
>CANGXK010000107.1 GCA_947457715.1 Gemmatimonadota bacterium | reverse complement strand
TGCTCATGCGAGAGCAGTCGATTGCTCCGGCGCCGACGGTGCTGCGCGGAGGTGATGTCGCGGCGCCACGCGGATCGGTCGGCATGTCATCAGTGCAGGACGACAACGCAATGGTCGTCAGCACCGCGCCCGAACGCCTGACCAACAGATGGCGGGAACTTCTCAACCGCATTCACGACGGCGCAGCGGGATACGATGGCCTTCTGCTCGCGCTCTGGGCCGTGGTGTCGGCCTTCCTCTTGGGGATGATGCTGCACGCCCTTTCCGAGGCGCGCCGGATGCGACTGGGGCTGAAGTCCGAGACCGTGTGCGGTACAACGGTGCTGGTCTCCGAAGAGATCGGCCCCGCAGCGATGGGCGGGAACCCGAGAGCCATCGTGATCCCGCGCTGGGTGATGGCTCTCGACGACTCGCTCCGGTCACTCGTGATCCGTCATGAGCAGGAGCATCTGGCCACCCGTGACCCCGCCATGCTGACGACGGCGCTGTGCACCTTGGTCCTGATGCCGTGGCACCCCGTGCTGTGGTGGAGTTGGCGCCGTCTGCGCCTCGCCATCGAGTGCGACTGTGATGCCCGCGTGCTTCGCCGGGAGCCGAGCCCGAAGACGTATGGGCAGCTACTCCTGCTCGTCTCGCACCACCGATCAACCGCCCCTCGGGGACAACGTCTGCTGATGTCGCTGGCTGCTCCACTCTCCCCGCAAGCATCACAACTCAAGCAAAGGATTGACGCTATGACGACCCCTCCGACAAGGCACACGCGTTCGACTATCGCGGCGCTGACGGCGGGTGTCTTTGGAGCCGCCGTGCTTATCGCCGCGGTTCCGGCACCCCGCAGCACTCGCGCGAAGATGGCTGGCTCTCCGCTAGAATACCGGTGGGTCGCGCGTCAAGGCGTCGGCGCCGGAATATCGGTCTTGCCGCGCCGCGCGGAGGGTGGCAGCGCGGCGGTGAGCGTCTCCGAACCGTTCCTGACGCTCGCGGACGTGGACTCGATCATGATGACGGGTACGGACAATGGCGAAGCCACGGTGGGGGCGATGCTGAGCGCTAGAGCACGCGACCGGTTGCGGGCGACCATGCGGCAACACATTGGATCAGAGGTCGCTGTCGTGGTTGATGGTGCCGTTGTTACCGTCGCGACGGTCAAGTCGGAACTTGGAGGGCCGTTGCCGATATGGACTGGGGCAGCGGCCGAGGCGTCCGCGCTTGCCGTGCGGCTTCGTGAGGCGCAGCAGCAAGGCCCTGAGCTCCGCGAGCGGGCGTCTACACTCTCCGGCAGTCTCTCGGCGGCGCGCACGAGCCTATCCGGACACGGCCCCAACGTCACCGTCTATGCGACGAAGGTCGGAACCAAGAATGTGGTCGTTGATAGTCGCGGACAAATCGCTGGAGAGATTCTCATCTACGGCACCGGGCCAGTGAAGGTCGGACTCGGGACGGCCGAACCTCAGCTGGTCGCAGACACCATTCGCCTCAAGATTTTTCCCGCGTTTATCGCGGACGTGACCAACGGTGATGTACACGTCGAGTTGCGTGGTGAGGGCGAACTCGAAATTGCCGCCACGGTGACCGGAGGACCCGCCGTGAACGTCAGCGCGACCGGCCAACATCTCGTGCTCCTGAAGGGCGGCACCGGGATCAGGACGGTGCGCCGGAAGTAGCCGCCTCATGACGCCGGCAAGGATTCGTTAGCGTGGGATCGCACTGTGATAGCGAACTCGGAACGACCAGCAATCCCTGCGTAGGCACTTACGGATGGCGGCTCTTCGTGTTTGGCTATTGGCGGAGAACAGTGTCCCCACGTTGTACCCAACGCGGGAGCAGTGGGCGAAGAAACCGCTGTCCGGGCATTTCAGGCGGCTCGATACGACCGGCGCCGGTTCGGCGCGTGGGCGGATATTGCGGCGCTGGTGCAGTCATGCCGTGTCGTATGCGAATGCAGAGGCGCGGGTCAGTTAACGCCAAGTTAGGCAACCCAATGAAGATTCTCGCGGTCGTCGCGCTCGTCGGCGCGCTCTCACTGCCCTCTGTCGTGTCTGCCCAGTCGGGCACCGCGTACAAGACCGGCGAACGAAGGACGGGACGAACCAAGCAGTGCTACTATCGCGGCTTGGGGAAAGACTACACCGAGACCGTCGAAGGCTACCAGCTCTGCCCACTGTCCATCGCCATTCCCAGCGGCGAGCGCGAACCGTCTGAGTCGAAGCCTTCCACGATTACGGCGTACAGATCAGGAGAGGACAAGACGGGCAGGACAAAACAGTGCTTCTACGTCGGCCTGGGGAAGAAATACACCAGAACGATAGAGAGCTATCAGCTGTGCCCGCTCTCCATCAAAGTGCCACAGTAACCATGTGGACGCGAACGATCCGAGCGGCGGCACTGCCTCCGCCTTGAACTCCGCACTGAACGCGCGACGCTCACGCTGGACGACCTGCTTGCTCGATCGCATGGCCACCTCCCCCCAACGGCGGTGGCTACGTCTTCGCCCGCAACACCCGCGTCAGCAACGACTCCCAGATCCCATCGAGCTTCTCGATCGCGACCCTGTCCACCGACGCCGGATCGAGGCGGTTTGACAGACGGCGTCGATTGCGGTGATACGACTTCTCATATCGCGCCTCCGCCTGCTCACTCGGCAGGTTCTTCGCATACCAGCCCGCCACAACGGCCAGCGTCGCCTCGTTCCACTCCGCTGCGGGCAGCGACAGATCCTCGTACTTGAGGACGAGTTCCCATTCAAAAGAGCGGTGCTCCGCGGTGAACGAACTCTGATCGGTCATCGAGCGGCTCCTCTTCGGGAAATGGGGCGGGTCGTGCGCGACGCGCACCGCCGAAACCCACGGGTAACATAGCGCTGCGCGCGGCCACCCGGTGCCTGGACCGACCCCTTGGACCGATCCATGCAGATCAACCGCTCCGCTCACCGTCTCGGCCTGCGCTTCCGCCCGCCGGAGTGAATTCACTATGACTACGGAATTCCGATGCCCCTGACCGCCTCGCAGCTGCAGCACCTCGCAAAGCGTCTCCATGAGGAGCGCACCCGCCTCGTTGAGCAGCTGCAGGACTTCGTGCGCGAAGAATCCTCCGAGGACAGCCAGAATCTTGCCGGCGATCTCTCCAAGAATCCCACGCACCCGGCCGACCTCGGCACCGACGTGGCCAGTGAAGAGCTCGAAGCGTCCGTCTCCACCCGGCGCTCGGCGGAAATCGCCGAGATCGACGCCGCGTTGCAACGGCTGGCCACGTCACCCGACACCTTCGGCCTCGACGAGGCCACCGGGGCGGAGATCCCCTTCGCGCGGCTCGATCTCATCCCCCATGCGCGCCGGAATGTCGTCCGCTAGGTCACGCCGCTGCTCGAGACGTCAGGTCCGCCGCTGGCGGCCACGTCTTGCGGATGCCGGTAAGGGGCGCGTTTCTTAGCGGGTCACGACCCGTCCCCCTAACGCACCCGTAGAACCATGGCCATCGCATACAAGCCCAGGTCGATTCGTTTCAGTCCGTCAGCTGTTCTCGCGGCGGCGTCCTTCGCTGCGCCGTTTCTCTTGCCGTCGCTCGCTCTCGCCCAGTCGAAGGGGCTCGACGACAGCGACATCATGCGTCTCCGATCGGTCGGGGGCGTGGCCATGGCGCCCGACGGCGCCCGCGTGCTCTACGCCATCAGTGCGTGGGAGCATCCGAACGCCAAGGGCGATACCGCGCTCGGCGATCGTCACGAACGTCGCTCGCATGTGTTCATGGTGCCCGCTGCCGGCGGCGCCCCGCGTCAGCTCACCTTCGGCGAGCGCGGCGAGTCCCAGGCGCAGTGGTCGCCCGATGGTCGCACGATCTCCTTCGTGGCCGCCCGCGGCACCGGTACCGGTGACGATGCCCCGAAGCCGCAGATCTGGCTCCTGCCGGCCGATGGCGGTGAGTCGCGTCAGCTCACCACGGTCCGCGACGGCGTGTCGTCGTACGTGTGGTCGCCCGATGGCTCGCGTATCGCGCTCGTGACCACCGATACGCTCACGCGCGAGCAGGAAGCGAAGCTCCGTCGTCGCGATGATCCCAAGGTGTACGAAGACGATTTCCGTCTCAATCACCTCTGGGTGGTCGACGTGGCCTCGGGGAAGGCCACCAAGGTGACGTCGGGGGCGTACACCGTGAGCGGTGTGCCGAACTGGTCGCCCGACGGCAAGAAGCTGGGCTTCCGCGCGTCGCCCACGCCGATGATTCGCGACGAACGCGGCAACGCGTACGTGGTGGATGTGGCCTCGCTTGCACTCGATGCGATCACGACGACCAACGACGCCGAGTCTGCGCCGCAGTTCTCGCCCGACGGCAAGACGCTGGCGTTCACGATGCTCCCGCATGAGATGGCGCCGCACAAGGACGGCATCATGCCGCGCACGCTGCGGAATGCCCGTCTGGTCACGTTCGACCTCGCGACGCGCGCGATCACCAATCACGCCCGTGCCGATTTCGACGTGAGCCCGGGCGCGCCGCGCTGGTCGCCCGATGGCAAGCAGCTGTGGTTCACCGCCAGCGACCGCGTGTGGAATTCCCTCTACGCGTACGACGTGGCGAGCAAGAGCTACAGCAAGCGCACGAAGGATGTGCTGGTGCAGGGGCTCTCACCGAACAGCGACGGCAGCAAGCTGGCGATGGTGCTCGATACGCCGGACATGCCGGGCGAAGTGTATGTGCAGAACGGCGGTGGCGCGCCCACGCGCATCACCACCACCAACGCATGGCTCAGCGAGCGCGCGCTCGGGGCGTCGCGCGTGATCACGTGGAAGTCGAAGGACGGCCGCGAAGTGGAAGGCGTGCTGTTGCTGCCCGTGGGCTATCGCGAGGGCATGAAGGTGCCGCTCGTGGTCTCGGCCCACGGTGGACCGACCGGCGCCCACACCAACGGCTTCAAGGCCGGCACGAGCCCCGGGCAGACGTATGCCGCGCGCGGCTGGGCGGTGCTCTATCCGAACCCGCGCGGCTCCACCGGCTACGGCGAATGGTGGATGCACGCCAACACCGGTGACTGGGGCGGCGGTGACTATCGCGACATCATGACCGGCGTCGATGATCTCATCAAGCGCGGCATCGCCGACTCCACGCGTATGGCGTTCGAAGGCTGGAGCTACGGCGGGTACATGACGTCGTGGGTGGTGTCGCAGACGGGACGCTTCAAGGCCGCGATGATGGGCGCCGGCCTGCCGTCGCTGCTGTCGATGGCGGGCACCACCGACATTCCGGGCTACATCAACACGTTCTTCGGTGATCCCCAGTACGACGGCTCGATCGTGAACGCGAATATCCGGAAGTATCTCGAGCGCTCCGGCATCAGCTACAGCGACAAGGTCACCACACCGCTGCTGATTCTGCACGGCGGCAACGACGAGCGCGTGCCGATCGGTCAGCCGATGGAGTTTTACCGCGCGCTCAAGGATCGCGGCAAGACCACCGAGCTGGTGTTCTATCCGCGCGAGGGGCACGGCTTCACCGAGTATTATCACCAGATGGACCGCATGAAGCGCGAGTACGAATGGCTGGCGCGCTTCACGCTCGGCAACACGGTGAAGACCGCGATGTAAACGCCGTGGCGGGAACGCAGCAACGGCGGGCGGGTTGATCTGGTGTGACCACACCTGATCAAGTCGCCCGCCGTCCGTTTCTGACTGCCGAATGGCGGTATCTCGTGATGCTGAACTACGAGATTCCGCCGGCGGTGCTCGAACCGCTCGTGCCGAAGCACACCGTGCTCGATCTGTTCGACGGGTGCGCCCTGGCCAGCATTGTGGGCTTTCGCTTCCTGGATACGCGTGTGCTTGGCGTGCCCGTGCCGTTTCACCGCGATTTCGATGAAGTGAACCTGCGCTTCTACGTAAAACGTCCCATGCCCGATGGGTCGGCCCGTCGCGGTGTCGTGTTCGTGCGCGAGCTCGTTCCGCGAGCTGCGATCGCCTACACGGCGCGGCTGTTCTACAATGAGCCGTACTCGGCGTTGCCGATGCACAGCCGCGTGCCGCCCAGGCTCATGTCGTCGCCCGGACGCCTGATGTACGGCTGGTTCGGCAACGCGCAGCATCAACAGGTGAGCGTGACGGCGGTCGGCGAACCTCAACCATTGGTGCCCGGCTCGGAGCCGGAGTTCATCGCTGAGCACTATTGGGGCTACACACCGCAGCGGGATGGCGGTACCGTGGAGTATCAGGTCGCGCATCCGTCGTGGCGGGTCTGGCCGGCGTCGGCCCCGTCGTTCGACGCCGATGTGCGCGGCTTGTACGGTGCGGCGTTCGAAGCACCGCTGTCGGTCCCGCCGCGCTCGATGTTCGTCGCTGAAGGATCGCAGGTCACCGTGTACCGACCCACACGCTTGCCCTAGGCCGACCCATGCCAATCGCGCACCGCTGGTTTCGCCCGCTCGTGCTCGCCGGACTGACCGCCATGATACTCGGCGCCGTCGATCCACTCGAGGGATCCATCGTGATCGCGGTCGGCAGCGTGCTGGCAGCACTGGGGACGCCGCGACGGGAGAGTCGGGTTGGCGGTCGCGTGTGGCTGGCCGGCCTGTTGATCGTTGTCGGCGTGGCCGCCCTCTGGATCATGAGCGCGTTTGGCGGCGTGGGCGGCCGCACGGGGCGATCGATGTGGTGGCTGCTGGTGGTCGCACCGTATCCGTTAGGGTGGATTCTCGGGCTCATTGGCGCCGTGCAGCGGTGGCGTGAACTCAAACGTGAGCGAGCGCCTACGCCGGTTGGTTGACAGCCAGTAGCTTGGCGCTCAACTACCACGCGTGGATAACGTCACTCACGCACTGGCCGGCCTGCTCATGGCCGATGCCACCGTCTCGCATGTGCAGCGCCGGGTCGCGCGCGCCTCCCCGTCCCGAGTCGAAGCGCCGTCGCTCGCGCGTTTCCGTCGCGCGGCCGTGGTGTTGGGCATCGCGGCGGCCGAGTTCCCCGATGCGGATCTCGTGTATTCGGGTCCGATGGTGGCCATGGGGAAGCTCGGCTACTTGCTGCACCATCGCGGGCACACGCACACGGTGGTGTGGGCGCTGGTCAGTGCCCTCGTTCTGTGGGGGATCACACGCTGGTGGTGGCAGCGTGGCCTTACGGGACGCGAGCGGGCTGATGCCTCGTCGGCGATTGTGTCCCGCCTTGGCGCCCGGGCGCTGTTGGCGCTGGCCATCGTCGGCACGCTGTCGCACCTGCTGCTTGACTTCACCAACAGCTACGGGGTGCATCCCTTCTGGCCGTTCGACAATCGCTGGTTCTATGGCGACGCGGTGTTCATCGTGGAGCCGTGGCTCATGGTGGTCGCTATTCCGCCGCTGGTGTGGGGGCCGCGTCGCGCGTTCGGCCGCGGATTGTTGCTGGTGGTGCTGACGGCGATCCTCGCGCTTTGCTGGTTTGCCGGCGAGGTGTCGCCCGCCGTTGCCCTCGGCGTCACGATCATGGCGGTGATCGGCATGGTCCTGCAGCGTGTGGTGGCCCCGGCGGCGCGCCCGCTCACGGGCATCACGGCGTGGGTCGCGGTGACGACGATGTTTTTCCTGTCGTCGATGCAGGCGCGCACGGTCGTGACGGCGTTGGTGCCCGACGGCTCCCTGCGCGATGTGGTCCTCACGCCGGCGGCGGCCGACCCGCGCTGCTTCTCCGTCATGATGGTGACGGCCACCCCAGCGGAGTACCGCGTGACCACCGCGACGGTGGCCCCGTGGAGTACGGGGATGCATGCGGCGGGATGCGTGGCGTCGCGCTCTGGGGGGGCTCGCAACACCCTCGGTTCGTTGCCGGGCACGTCGCGCACCGTCCCGTTTCCGGCCTCACCGGCGGTGGCGTGGGGAGAAACGTGGGCGGTACCGCGGGCCGAGTTCGTGGCGCTGGCGGCTACGCGCTGCGAGTTTGCGGCGGCCATGCGTTTCATGCGGACGCCGGTGTGGTCGCTTGATGCTGATGGCACGGCGCTGGTGGCCGATGCGCGCTTCGGGATCGGCGGCGGTGGCTTCGCGGGGCTTTCGGTGCCGCCGGGCACCGCCTGT
>CANGXK010000106.1 GCA_947457715.1 Gemmatimonadota bacterium | reverse complement strand
GGCGTATCACCGGTATATCGATCGCGCCAACAGCGAAAGTTCCTACTTCGCTCGGCGCGAGTATCCCGCCATGTTCCGCACCGCCCGTGGGCGCGTGGCCACCTTCGTGGGGGCCAAGCCCACCGAATTGGCGTTCACGCGCGGCGCCACGGAAGCCTTGCAGGCGCTGATCGGGCAGTACAACCGCGTGCAGCCCGGCGACACGATCATGTACGCCGACCTCGATTACAACGCGATGCAGTGGGCCATGAATGCGCTGGCCGCGCGGTGCCAGGCGAAGGTGGTCACGCTCGACATCCCCGAGCCGGCGTCGCACGACAACATTCTGGCGCTATACACCAAGGCGCTCGACGCCAATCCGCGCACCAGGCTGCTGCTGCTCACGCATTGCAACAACAAAACCGGATTGTTGCTGCCGGTCGGTGAGATCACCGCGCTGGCCAAGGCGCGCGGTGTGGACGTGGTGGTCGATGCCGCACACTCGTTCGGACAGGTGCCGCTCACGATGGCCGACATGGGCGCCGACTTCGTGGGGCT
The DNA here is from genome assembly GCA_947457715.1 of Gemmatimonadota bacterium. The sequence continues at coordinate 7,645 of CANGXK010000106.1, read as the reverse complement.
CAATCTCCACAAGTGGATCGGCGCCCCCATCGGCGCCGGCGCGCTGTACATCCGCGAAGACCGCCTGAGTGCGATCGATCGCGCGCATGCCGACGAAAGTGCGCCGCTCGACCGCATCGAGAGTCGCATTCACACCGGCACCACGCACTTCGCCACCGTGATGGCCATTCCCGATGCCATCGACTTCCAGCTCGGCATCGGCATTCCGCAAAAGGCCGCCCGGCTGCGCTATCTGCGCGACCGCTGGGTGCATGCCGTGGCCGATGTGAAGGGCGTGAACATTCTCACCCCCGAAGACGCCACGCTCACCGGGGCCATCACCGGCTTCCGCCTGCATAACCGCGGCACCGGCGACGCCAATCGCGCCCTCGCCGCCACGCTGCACGACGAATTCGGCATCTTCACCTTTCAGCGCACCGGACTCGCCAAGGGCGATTGCGTGCGCGTCACGCCCACGCTGTACAACACCCCCGCCGACGCCGACAAGCTGGCGGCCGCCATCCGCACCATCGCCGCCCGAGGCTGATTCATGAAGCGCCGTACCTTTCTCGGTCACGCCGGTGCGCTGGCGTCGATGCCGTTGCTCATGCCGTATCTGTCTGAGGCCGCGCGTTCGCCATTCCGCGCGTCGCCCGCCGCCGCGCCCCTGCGCGTGAATGGCGCCCGCCTCAACGAGTGGCTCACCAAATTCGATAGCATCGGTCGCACGCCCACCGGCATCAATCGCGTGGCGTACTCCGAGGCCGATCTGGCCGGACGCGCCTTCACCATGCAGCTGCTGCGCGACGCCGGACTCGCCCCCCGCATCGATACCGCCGGCAATATCTACGCGCGACTCGAGGGAACCGATCGCGCCCTCGCGCCGATTCTCATCGGCTCGCACATCGACTCCGTCACCGACGGTGGCAACTTCGACGGCCCCGTGGGGTCGTTCGGCGCCATCGAAGTGGCGCGTACGCTGCGCGAGCAGGGCACGCGCCTGCGGCATCCGCTCGATGTCGTGATCTGGCAGAACGAGGAAGGCGGCACCACCGGCAGCAAGACGGCCATCGGCGAAATGACCGACGCGGAACTCGCCAAGGTCGCGCGCTCCGGCAAGACCATCCGCGACGGCATCGGCATCATCGGCGGCGATGTGTCGCGTCTGTCCGAATCGGTGAAGAAGAAAGGCGACATCGCCTGTTACATCGAGCTGCACATCGAACAGGGGGGCCTGCTCGAAAAGGCCGGCAAGCAGATCGGCGTGGTGCAGGGCATCGTGGGACTGCGCTGGTTCGAAGTCACGATTGTCGGCTTCGCCAACCACGCCGGCGCCACCCCCATGGATCAGCGACAGGATGCCATGCTCGCCGCCGCCAAGTTCACCGTGGCGGTGAACGATGCCGTGCGCGCCGAACCCGGTCGGCAGGTGGCCACCGTGGGCCGCATGGTGGTGTCGCCCAACACCACCAATGTGATTCCCGGACAGGTCGTGATGACGGTCGACCTGCGCGACCTCGACCAAACCAAGATCGAGCACTTCACCGAGGTCTTCGACCGGCTCGCCCGCGAGATCGGTGCCGCCACCAAGACCACCTTTGCCTTCAAGCGCCTCACCGACAGCAAGCCGGCCATCTCCGATCCTGCCGTGATGAACTGGATCGAGTCCAGCGCCACTGCGCTCAGCCTGTCGTCGCAGCGCATGCCCAGCGGCGCCGGACACGATGCGCAGGAGATCGCACACATCGCCCCCATGGCGATGATTTTCATTCCGAGTGTGGGTGGCATCAGTCATTCGCCGAAGGAGTTCTCCCGGGCCGAGGACATCACGAACGGCGCTGACGTGCTGCTCCATGCCGTCATCGCCGCCGATGTCAGCCTCGACGGTCGCTCATGACAGAACGCGGCGCGCTCCGCCGCGTCCTCGGGCCGGGGACGCTCGCCCTCATCTTCATCAATGGGATCATCGGGGCGGGAATCTTTGCCCTACCTGGCCTGGCGGCGGCCACCCTGGGCAGCGCCACGGCGCTCGGCTACGCGATCTGCGGCCTGCTGGTGGTCCTGATCTTTCTCTGCTTCGCCGAAGCAGGCAGCCGCGTACACGATAGCGGTGGTGCGTATGCCTACGTGGAAGCGGCGTTTGGTCCATTCGCCGGATTCATCGCGGCCAATCTGATGTGGTTCGGCGTCGGTGCCTGCGTCGACGCGGCCTTGGCTGATGTTCTGATCAGTACACTCGCCACAATTGCACCGGCGCTGGCGCAGCCGATACCGCGGGCACTCGCTCTCGTGGCGCTCCTCGGGTTCATCGCCGGCGTGAACATCATCGGCGTGAAGACCGGCGCGCGACTGGTGGTCGCGCTCACCATGCTCAAGCTGTTGCCATTGCTGTTGCTGCTCGTGCTCGGTCTCCCGCACATCGATGTGTCGCAGATTATCCCGAGCAGCATGCCCAGCGCGTCCACGCTGGGTAGCGGCGTCCTCCTGCTGATGTTCGCCTTCATCGGCGGTGAATCGTCGCTCTCGGCCAGCGGTGAATTGCGCAATCCCAGTCGCACGGTCCCTCTGGGTCTGGCGATGGGGGTGGCCACCGTGGTCGGTGTCTACTTCGGGTTGCAGTTGGTGGCTGAAGGCGTGCTCGGCGCTGACTTGCCGCGGCAAAACGTCGCCCCGCTGGCCGCCACTGCCGAGCAGCTGATGGGCCCGTGGGGGCGCTCACTACTGCTTGGCACGGTCTCGTTGTCGATCTTCGCCCTCATCAACGGCGACCTCCTCGTCTCGCCGCGCTACCTGTACGCGGCCGCCACAAACGGTCTGCTCCCAGCGCCGCTCGCCAAGGTGCATCCGCGCTTTCACACGCCGTACGTCGCCATTCTCGTTTTCGCGGCGATCACCTGCGCGCTGGCCGTACTGGGGGCCTTCAAGCCGCTGGCCATCCTGGGCACGTCATCGGTCTTGTTGGTGGACGTCGCCGTCTGTCTCGCCGTGCTGCGCTTGCGCGGGCGTGGCGTACGGACCGCCGACGCCCCCTTCGTCATCCCCGGTGGACCGGTCGTCCCGATCCTCGGGGCCACAGTGTGCGTCTGGGTACTCACCAACCTCTCGCGCGACGAGCTGCTGGGGCTCGGCGCCCTGGTCTTCTTCTCCGGGGGCCTGTACCTGCGGGTCCTGCGTGCCCGCCAGTTCAAGGCTACGCGCGCGGCCACCCGCGCACCCTGATTCGCCATCGCGCGTCGATGGTGCGATATTTTCCAGATCGCTCCGTCTCATCTGCTATTCACGCACAAGGACTTCACGAATGCGACACGCCCTTCGCTATGCCGGCGGTTTCGAAACCAACTTCCCGAAACTGACCTCCGCCACGACGTCCTTCGAGGGCAGCGATGGCCAGCAGCACCAGTACGCACCCTGGCCGGACGGGGTGAACGGGCTGCGCATTTCGTTCATGGAAAAGGCCGGCAAGAAGTTCGTGGCCGTCCGCATCGCCGACGACACCAGCGACGTCGTGCTGCGTAACGAGATGGTGCTGGTGCCGGGCGAGCATTTCGGCTTCGGCGTGCACCTGAGTGGTACGGCCACGCTGGTCGAGGATAACCTCGCCATCATGAAGCTGCTCGAGGATGCCACCAAGAAAAACGTAGATCACAGCGACGAGCTGCTGCAGATTCGCGCGCGCTTCAAGGCCGCGAACACTAAGCACTAACGTTCAGGAGTACACAAAGGGCGTGCGGAGCTGATTCCATCAGCGTCGCACGCCCTTCGCTGTACTCCCTCCTCCTTGCCCCTTACTGCTTTTCTTTCCCGTCCTCGCCCTTCGGCTGCGCGACCTGCGCCCGTACCGTCGGGTACTCGATGCCGAGCTGCTCAAGATACGTTTTGAACTTCGTGGGGTCGTAGTAGAACTTCTGCAGCTGCGACTTGTACTTCGCCATGATATCGGCGTTCAGGTACGTCGGCGGCGTGTCCTGCGGACGGATGAACGGCGTGTACTTCGTGTCCTTCGTCTGCACGTTCTTGAAGTAATCCCACGCGTCGGCCACGACCTTGGGCGTCAGCATGATGTCGAGCATCGTGAGCGCCTGCACCTTGGCACCGGCCAGTGCGCCCTTGTGCGCGATCGGCGTCGCCATCGAGATCGCGTTGGCCCAGTTGTGGCCCGGCAGTCCCGGAATGTTCGACGGGAAGCGCAGCGTGATCGTGGGCACGTTCCACGCGATGTCACCGATGTCGTCGGAACCGCCACCCATCCAGTTCTGCGGCGTTTCGGCGCCACGCAGCTGCTTGTTCACCTGCTCCGACAGGCCGAAGTCCGGCGATCCCAGTTCCTTCTGAATGCCCTTCGCCAGCGTCTGGTCCTTGTCATCCCACTTCGGCATGCCGACCGTCTGCACGTTGGCGTGCATCGCCTCCGCGATCGGCTTGCTGAAGTGTGCCGACCATCCGGAGCCGAGAATCGCGATCGTGTCGACCTTCGTGTCAGTCATCATCGCCGCGCCTTCGGCCACCTTCTTGCCGACCTCGAACAGCGCCATCGTGCGGGGATAATCCTGCTCGCGGAAGTAGAACCAGATGCTCGCCGTGCTCGGCACGACGTTCGGCTGGTCGCCACCGTCCTTGATCACGTAGTGCGAGCGCTGCTGCAGCCGCAGATGTTCACGCTTGTACTCCCACCCCTGCGCCATGAGCATCACGGCATCGAGGGCGCTCTTGCCGCTCCACGGCGCGCCGGCGGCATGGGCGCTGGATCCACGGAAGCGGAACTCGGCCGACAACAGCGCGCTCGAGCCGCTGGCGCCCCACGACACGCCGAGGTCGTTGCCGACGTGCGTGAACAGCGTGACGTCGGTGTTCTTGAAGAGCCCCGAGCGCACGAGGAACGCCTTGCCCGCCATCTGCTCTTCGGCGATGCCCGGCCACAGCAGCAGCGTGCCGTTGATCTTGTCGCGCTGCATGAGCTGCTTCACCACGATCGACGCCACGATGTTCACGGCCTGACCGGCGTTGTGCCCTTCGCCATGGCCGGGGCCGCCGCTCACCATCGGGTCGCGGTAGCCCACGCCCGGCTTGTTGCTGGCCTGCGGAATGCCGTCCACATCGGAGCCGAGGGAGATCTCCGGCTTGCCGGTGCCATAGCTCCACTTGGCGGTCCAGGACGAGGGCATGCCGGCGACGCCCTTCTCGATGGTGAAGCCTTCCTTCTGCAGCAGCGTGGTGATGTAGCGCTGCGACTCGAACTCCTGGAAGCCGAGCTCCTGGAACGAGAAGAGCATGTCCACGATTTCTTGGACCTGCTTGGCGCGGGACTCGACCATCACCATCGCCTCGGCCTTCAGCTTCTCGAGACGCGGGTCAACGGGGGCCGCCGCGGCGGCAGCCGGCGGGGTCGCGCCCTGGGCGCTCAGCGCGGGCGCAATCGCCGGCAGGGCGGCCAGTGCCGTAAGGCCGGCGACGAGGGAACGGGTGGAGCGAAAGCACTCGCGAATGCGGGTCGGATGCACGGCGGACTCCAAGGGGTGGTCGGCGAATCTCAAACGGGGTTCGCCCGAAGCCGGCAGCAAAGCGGGCAACGCAGGCGAACCCGGAAATTACGTTTCAGACAGGGAAACCGCTCGGTCGGGACCCCCGTACGGTCACCGAGACCGTCATTTTTGTCGTGATGTCCCTCGCCTTATCCCGTTCCCCGGTTCATGCGCCCTCCGACTTCGCTCCGTGTGGTTGCCCTCGTTGTGGTGATGAGCCTGATCTCCGTCGCGTGTCCCGATGCGCTCTTCGGTCAGGCGCGGTCCAAGCCGGCGGCCAGGCGCGATACGCTCACGGCCGAGGAACGGGCTGCGGCGCGGGAAGCCACGCGCGACGCCCGCGCCATGGCGCGCCGGCAACTGTCTCCCGACAGTGTGGTGCGGCGCCTGCGGGCTGATGCGGCCAGTGCGTCGGCCTTCAGCGACGCGGAGGCGCGGCAGATACTCCTCAAGGCCCGTGAAGCACGCACGCGGCAAGACAGCGCGCTCCGGGCCTACAAGGCCACCGCCACGCAGCGCATTTCGATGGGCATGGGCGCCAAACGGCTGGGGCTCGAGAAGCTGCTATTTCGTGGGGACAACGTGGCCGAAATCTCGTGGCGCCGTGATGTGGGCGTCCGGGTGCGGCCCATCGGGTCGCGCGTGACCGTGCCGATGGGCAATGCGGACGGGGACTTCACGAGCGCCATTGCCATCCCGTATTTCCCGGGGCGTGAGACGCTCTGGTTTCCGAGCAGCAACTTCGGCGTGGTGAAGAGCGACATCGACGAGCGTGAAGTCATTCATCCGCTCGCGAACGGCGCCGAGACGTACTACAAGTACGCGACGGGCGATTCGGTGGACATCACGCTCGATGGTGGCCGCGTGATCAGGCTGCGCGAGTTGCGCATCACGGCGCGCCGGCCCGAGTGGCGGTTGTTCGTCGGCTCCTTCTGGTTTGACCGCGACGGCGGACAGTTGGTGCGTGCGGCGTACCGGTTGGCCGTGGACCTCGAGATCTGGGATGTCGCGTCGGATGCGAGTGACGCCGACTCGAAGGTGACTGTCGAAGCCGATCGTCTGCGCGATTCGATTGCCCGCGCACGGATGCCGCGCGGCCTGTATCTGAAAGACTCGATCGCCCGCGCGCCATCGGTGCAGGCGCGGGCCAGCGGCACGGGGGGCGACGATGCGCCGCCGGCGTGGGTGAAGGCCACGTTCCGTCCGGCCAAGGCCAAGCTCGATGCGATCACGGTGGAATACGGATTGTATCAGGGCAAGTTCTGGCTGCCGCGCGCGAACAGTGCTACCGCGTCGATGCAACTCGGCTTCGTGCGCACGCCGTTCAGCATCGACGAGAAGTTCACGTACGAAAATGTGAACGGGGATTTCTCGCTGGCGGCGATTCCGGCCGTGCGCATCGCGCCTACCTTCGGGGACTCCGCGTTCGGTACCGGCGCGCGTGGTGACACCACGGTGCTGGTGGGCAGCGGTGAGGTATCAATCAGCATCGGTGGCGGCGCGGTGTCAGGCGGTACCGGCAGCGCCGTCGTCGATACGGTGAAGCTGTCGGCTGCCGAGCGCCTGCGGCGTCGGCTGTGCGCGAAGGATTCCACGTACACGCGGGTGGATACGCGCTACGAAGGCGCGTTACGGGTGGCGTTCGACATGCCGTGCGATAGGTCGAAGTTGGCGAACTCGCCGGCATTGCCTCCGGCCACGACATCGGACGAAGCGCTGTTCGACCTCAAGGCGAAAGACGAACTGCTGGCCGCCCTCGACCTGTCGTTGCAGCCCGGCTGGATGCCGCAGCTGCCGAAAGTGCGACTGGGCTCCGACTTGCTGCGCTACAACCGCGTGGAGGGCTTCTCGGCCGGCGTGAACGTGTCGCAGGTACTCGGCGCGGGCTACACGCTGAATGGAGTGGCGCGTATCGGCCACGCCGACCTGCATGCGAACGGTGAGCTGAGCCTGGCGCGCAGCAACGGCGCGCGCACGGTGACCGCTACCGTGTATCATCGCCTCGCCGCCACGAACCCCGAGTGGGGCGGGGGACTTACCCTCGGCCCGTCGTTGCCGGCGTTCCTGTATGGCCGGGACGAAGGGTTCTACTATCGCACGATGGGCGTGGAGCTGGGCGAACGTCGCGAGCGCCGTCGTGGCGCGCT
>CANGXK010000105.1 GCA_947457715.1 Gemmatimonadota bacterium | reverse complement strand
CTGCATGACTCCAGGACGTCGATGGGCGCTTCCCTCGTGAGAATCCCAATCATGAATGTGTATATCGCCCCACGACTGGGCGTGCTGCGCGATCATTTGATCGCGCGACTGCAGGCCGCTCCGCTTCCGCCGCGTGACACGGAAATCATCGTGGTGCAGAGCCAGGGCATGCGGCAATGGCTCACGCTCGCGATGGCCGATGCACTGGGCTGCGCGGGTTCGCTCGAGCTGCCGTTCCCCGCGCGCTTCGTACGCGCGCTGGCCGCTTCGGTGGGGATGTCGGCGCAGGAGGTCGATCCGTTCTCGCGCGAGTCGATGACGTGGCGGGTGGATGCCCTGCTGCGCGACGTGAATCTGGGTGATCCGCAGTATGCGGCCTTGTCCCGCTATCTCGGCGAGGGCGACGACCGGATGCGCTTTGGACTCGCCGCGCAGGTGGCCGCGCGGTTCGACGACTACCAGCTGTTCCGGCACGATCTGCTCGAGGCGTGGGAGCGCGGCGAGCACCCGCTGAACTCACCGCATGAGCGCTGGCAGGCGGCGCTGTGGCGTGCACTGTGCGCGAATGGTGCTGAACATGGCGCTGAACACGGTGCGCACCGGCTCACGCGACTGTTGGCGCATATCCGTGAAGCGGCGCCGGGTGCACTGTCGCTGCCGTCGCGGGTCTCCGTGTTCGGGGTGAGCTCGCTGCCGCCTCGCATCATCGAGCTGCTGGCGGCGATCGCGCGCCACACCGAGGTCACGGTCTATGCGGCGCTGCTGCCGGATCATTCCGCGTCGGCGGAGACGACACCGCATCCGCTGGCCATGGCGTTCGGCCGTCAGGGGCAGGTGCTGCAGCGACTGCTGGTGGCGCAGGGCGCGACCATCGTACCGCTGCACGACAAGTCGGGAAGCGCCCCGGATACGCTGCTCGCACGACTGCAGCAGGAGTTGGCGGGTGCGGGCGACCGTGGTGCCGATAGCTCGAGCGCGCTGACCCTATCGACCGACGATACGTCGCTGCGTGTCCACGCCGCGCACGGGAAGCTGCGCGAGCTCGAGATCATTCGCGACCAGATCGGCCACGCCTTCGTGACCGATCGCACGCTCAAGCCGCACGACGTGCTGCTGCTGGTGCCGGACATCAGCGATTGGGCGCCGCTCGTGCAGTCGGTCTTCGGCGCGAACGACGGATCGGTGAACCTGCCGTTTACCGTGGCCGATCGCCGACGTCGCGACGAGTCGGTGGCCACCGCCGTACTGCGGCTCCTCGCGCTCGAGGGCGGACGCCTCACGCATTCCGAAGTGTTCGGCGTGCTGGAACAGCCGGCGATTTACACCGCCGCCGGCCTCGACGAGGGCCAGGTGGAGTATCTCGCGCAGGTCACGCGCGAGGCCAACGTGCGCTGGGGCTACGATGACGAGGCCCTCGAACGTCTCGCGCTGCCGGCGGCCGACATGCCCACATGGCGCACCGGTCTCGATCGGTTGCTGGTGGGGCAGATGGCCGGTGCGGTGCCGGACATGGTGTTGGGACTGCTGCCACAGGCCGGCGACACGGTGGGTGATCCCGCGGCGATGGCGGCGCTGTCGCAATGGATCGATACGCTCGCGGTTACGCTGCAGTCGTGGCGGCCGTCGCGGTCGATCGCCGAATGGACGGCGGCTTTGTCGGGATTCCTCGACGGGATGGTGAAGCCCACGTCCTCCGAAGAGCGCGAGGGGCTGAACACCGTGCGAGTGGTCATGCAGGCCCTGTCCACCACCGCCCAGCAGGCGGGATACACCGCGCTCGTTCCGTTCAGCGTGGTGCGCGACTGGCTGGAGCAGGAGCTCGCCGACGACAGCTTCGGGTCGGGGTTTCTCAGTGGTCGCGTTACGGTGGCGGCGCTCAAGCCCATGCGCAGCGTGCCGTTCAAGGTGATCGCCGTGGCCGGCCTCGACGATGCGGCGTTCCCGCGGCGCGACCGCCGGCCGGCGTTCGACTTGTTGTCGCACGAAGCGCGCGACGGGGATCGCAATTTGCGCGACGACGACCGGCAGCTCTTTCTCGATCTGCTGATGGCGGCCGAGTCGCGCGTGGTGCTCACGTACAGCGGCAACGATCCCCGCGACAACGCGGCGCGGGCGCCATCGATCGTGGTCGACGAGTTGCTCGCCCATCTCGATCGACGCACCAGTGGCAGCGCACGGGCCAGTCTCATGCTGCGGCATCCGCTGCAGGCGTTCAGCGATCGCTATGTCAGCACCGACGACCCGCGTTTGATCACGTTCTCGCCGTTGGCGGGTAAGGCGTCGGGCCCGGCGGCGGCCGAGGGCTTTCCGTTCTTCGTGGACCCGCTGCCCGATCTCGTGACCGATGACGTGGCCGAGATCGGGCTGCGCAACCTGACCGGATTCTGGAGCAATCCGTCGCAGTGGTTCTGCGAGCAGGTGCTGCGACTGCGACTCCCCGACGCCAGCGCGACCGACAGCTCGGATACGGAGCTGCACTGGCTCAGCAAGATGAAGCAGGGCGGTGTGCGCGCCGACATGCTGCGCGCGGTGATGAGTGGCCGTCGCGATGCCGAGTGGATGCAGCGGCAGCAAGTGGCGGCGGGCAAGTTGCCACCCGGTGCCCTCGGCGCGTCGTGGTTCACGCGCCTGGAAGACGAAGCACGACCGGTCATCGACGCGCTGCCCGAGGGTGCCCGCACCAGCGCCGCGCTCACGGTAGTCGGCACCGACTGGCGGATCACCGGTGCAGTGGAGGGCGTGATCGAGAGCGCGCGCTACGTGGTGCGCACGGGGAGCTTCAATGCGAAGCACCGCGTTGTGGCGTGGGTCGAGCACGTCGTGATGTGTGCGGCGAAGCAGCAGGGCGCGGAGGTGCCGGGCACCACGGTGCTCATGTATCCCGACAGCAAGAAGGAGAAGGCGGCCGTTGAAACCCTCATCGAGGTCGCAGACGCCGCGGTGATTCTCGACGGTTGGATCAGTGCCATGCGCGATGCGCGTCGCGCCCCGTTGCCGTTCTTTCCGAGCGCCGCCGAGGCCTATCGGGCATCGATGGTGCACAACGCCAAGATCGCAATGAATCCGAAGTCGAAGGCCAAGCCGCAGCTCCCCATCAAGAAGGCCGCCGCCGCGTTCACGGGAAGCGACTTCGGCGCCCCCGGTGACGAGTCGGATCCGTATCTGCAGCTGTGCTTCCGGGACACACTGGCGTTCGACACGCAGCGCGACGCGTTCGAGAATCTTACCAAAATGCTGTTCGAGGCATCGTGGTCGTCGCCCATGGTGGCGGGGGCCGGCCTATGATGCCCTTCAACATGCTCACCGTGCCACTGGATCCGGGCGTCACGCTCGTGGAAGCCAGCGCCGGCACCGGCAAGACGTTCGCGATCACCCGACTCGTGCTGCGGCTGCTTCTCGAGCGGAAGGTGGAGCATCTCGGACAGATCCTCGTGGTCACGTTCACCGAGAAGGCCACGCAGGAACTGATCAGCCGGATTCGTGCGGTGCTGCTGGAGGCCGATCGCATCTGGTCCGACGCGCCGCCGCCGCGCGATGCAGGCAACGACGATCTGTTCGTGCTGCGCGACAAACACGTCAGCGAGGGCCCCTCTATCATCCGCGCCGCCATCGGTGCGCTCGACGAGCTCGGGGTATCCACGATCCACGGGTTCTGTCATCGGGTGCTGTCCGAAAGCGCGCTGGAAAGTCGTGTGCATTTCGGCGGCACATTCCTGGAAGACGACACCGAGATCCTGCAGCGTCTCACGCAGGACTGGATGCGCCGTCGCGTGCTGCATGTCCCCGAAGCTGCCGCGCTGATTTCCGACGACGGGGAAGATCCGCTGGCGTGGATCCGGAATCTGGTGCGGCCGTACCTGCGGCATCCGCGTACCACGATCGACGCGGCGCCCGAGTTCGCCCCCCAGCTGCTGAAGGACTTCGTGCTCACGGTGTCGAAGGCATTCGAGCAGGAGAAGCAGGCGCGTCACCTGATGGGCTTCGACGATCTCCTGCGCCGACTGCACGACATTCTGGTGGACGAAGGACCGGAGGGACGGCTGGCCTCGCGGATCCGCGAGCGTTTCACCGTCGCGCTGATCGACGAGTTCCAGGACACCGATCCCACGCAGTTCCCGATCTTTGAAACGGCATTCAGTGGGTGTCCGCTGTTCCTGATCGGCGATCCGAAGCAATCCATCTTCGCGTTCCGGAACGCCGATGTGCACGCCTATCTCAAGGCCGCCGCGAACATCGAACGGCGCTACACGTTGCTCACGAACTTCCGCAGCACCGATGCGATGGTGCGTGGCGTCACGCAGCTGTTCCGCAACAACCCCGAACCGTTCGCCTGCAGCCCAGATCTGATCGGCGTACCCGAGGTCACGGCGGCCAATCGGGTGCGTGTCCCCGAGGCGCTCGTGGGTGACGGCCGGCACGCGTTGGAGTGGATGTGGGTGGGTGCGGCGCACAACACGTCGAAGAACAGCATCGCCAAGGAACAAGGCACCACGCTGGCCATTCAGGCGGTCACCGTGGAAATGCAGCGCCTGATGGCCAACGGCCTCGGTGCAGGCCAGATGGCGGTGCTGGTGCGCACCAATGCAGAAGCACAGGAAGTCAAAACGTCGCTCGACGCGGCGGGTATTCCCTGTGTCGTGGGTGCCAACCAGGATGTGCTGGCCAGTGAAGAAGCGAGTGAACTCGTGCGGCTGGCCGAAGCGATTGCCACGCCGCGCGACGGGGCGGCGGTGCGGGCGGCCATGGCCACGCGCCTCTGGGGACGCGATGCGGCGGCGGTGGCCGAGACCCTGCGCAACGACGGGAACGGCGCCTGGAACGGCGTGCTCGACCAGCTGGTTCGGGCGCGAACGATGTGGTTGCGACATGGCGGCGCCACGGCGCTGGCGTGGCTGATGAACCAGTGCGGTGCCACGGCGCGACTGCTGTCGCTGCGCGATGGCGACCGGCGCGTCACGAACGTGCGGCATGTCCTCGAGATTCTGCAGGAGGCCGACGCGGTGTCGGCGCTCACGCCCGATGCGGTGTTGGGCTGGGTGGCCAATGAACGTGCCTCCGCGATCACGCCCGAACGTCGCGAGATGCGGCTGGAGAGCGATGCCGATGCGGTGCAGATCCTCACCATTCACAAGGCCAAGGGGCTCCAGTGGCCGGTGGTGTTCTGCCCCACGCTGTGGCGTACCAAGTCGTTCGCACCGAAGGCGCTCGATGTGCCGTACTCGCTCACGCCGCTCGACGACGGCATGGTGCTCGATATCGGCTCGCCCCTGCAGGCGCAGCGCAGTGAACAGAAGAAGCGTGAACAGCTCGGTGAGGATCTGCGTCTCACGTACGTGGCGCTGACGCGCGCCGAGTCCCGTTGCTACGTGACGTGGGGCACCTTTGCCGACGTCGCCGCGTCGCCGCTCGGATGGCTCATTCAGGGTGGAGGTGACACGGTGGGGCAGGAGGCGATTGAGACATTGATTACCGCCAACGCCGACACGATGGGTCTCGCCGATGTGCTTCTGCAGGCGCCGTCGTCGCCGGCCCCGGCCCCCTTCGAGCCCCCCGTACGCCGCGCACCCCTCACGTTTACGACGGCGCCCGGTCAGCTCGCGATCTGGCGCAGCAGCAGCTTCACCATGCTCACGCGCAACGTGTCGCACGTGGACAGCCGCGATGTCGACGACATCCTGCAGCCCGACGAGGTGCGTCGTACGGCCACGCATGTGGCAGGATTCCGCGGCGTGCCGGCCGGGGCCGACATCGGCAACGTGCTGCACGGCCTGTTCGAGCGCACCGACTTCACGAAACCCACTGCGACCACGGACGCCCAGGTGCAGGACGCCCTTCGCGCATACGGCGTGGCGGTGCCACGCAACGGCCGGTGGACACCGGCGCACATTCGCGAAATGATCGACACGGTGTGTGGCGCCGAAATTCCCGACGCCGGCATTGCGCTGAGCGGCGTGCCCACGGAGGCCACGTTGCGCGAGTGGCGCTTTTCCATGCCCGTACGCGACTTCTCCATGGCGGCGGTGGCGAGTGCGCTCGAGACGCACGGCTCCGCCCACGCGCGCGAGTACGCACCGATGTTGCGACGGCTGCGCGACGATCAGTTTCGCGGCTATCTCACCGGCTCCATCGACCTCGCCTTCGAGCACGAGGGGCGCTGGCACATTCTCGACTGGAAATCGAACTGGCTGGGCGCCAATGACGCCGACTACGCGCCCGACGTGCTCGGTCACGCCATGCACGCCGCGCATTACACGTTGCAGTACCACGTGTATCTGGTGGCGCTGCACCGGCACCTGCGCGCACGGCAGCCCGGGTATGACGCGAGTGTGCACTGGGGGCAGGTCACCTATGCGTTCCTGCGCGGCATTGGCGCTTCCGGACGCGACGGCTGGTTTACCGATACTCCCACCGCCGGGCTGCTGCACGCGCTCGATCGCGCCTTCGGAGGCACGCCATGAGTGCGCCCATCAATCTCACGGCCTTATTCGAGGTGGCCGTCGAGCAGCATCTGTTGTCCGCCAGCGATCGGGCGCTCGGTGAACTCACGCTTCGGCGCGGGGGCGTGCAGGGAAACGCCGCCGTGCCTGTCGCCATCGCGGTGGCGCTGCTGTCCCGGGCGCGCGACGATAGCCACAGCGCCTTGTCGCTGATCGATCTCGCCGCCGAGGCCACCGAACTCACGCGCGAACTCGGCTCGTCCAACGCCACCGACGGTGACGATGCGCGCGTCGATGCCCGCAATGCCATCGACGCCGTCAGCGCGCTGCTGCGCGGCCGCGAGGCCGAGTGGTGGCGCGCCGCGCTCGAAGCGGTGCCGTCGGTCGTGCATGCGGCCAACGGGCACGAGGCCAACGGGCACGCCGAACATCGTCATGCCCTGTCACCGCTGGTGCTGCATGGATCGCTGCTCCAGTTCCGCCGGTACTTCGACGCCGAGCGGCGCATCGCCACGCGCATCGCGGCGAGCCTTCGCGCGTCGCTGGCTCAGGGAAATCCCACCTTCCGCGTGATCACCGGCGGTCCGGGCACGGGTAAGACCACGCGCATCGCCGAGTTGCTCGTGGAAACCCTCGAGCGCGACCCCGGTCTGCGCGTGGCGTTGGCCGCACCCACCGGGAAGGCCGCGGCCCGGTTGTCGCAGTCGGTCCGCCTGCGCCTCGACGGCATGAAGGCCTCGCCGGAGGTCCGCGCGCGCGTGCCGCAAAGCGCGCGTACGGTGCACCGGTTGCTGGGATATCAGACCGATCGCGATCGTTTCTGGTCGCGCGCCGGCACGCCGTTGCCGTACGACCTCGTAATTCTCGATGAAGCGAGCATGGTGGACGTGCTGCTGATGGATGCGCTGGTGGCCGCCCTGCCGTCGCACGCCACGCTGCTGCTGGTGGGCGATCAGGATCAGCTGTCCAGCGTGGACGCGGGCGACGTGCTGGGGGCGATCTGTCGCGTAGCGCACGATGCCGGGAGCGGCAACGCGCTCCACGCCAGTGTGCAGCGGCTCACCCGCAGCTTCCGGTTTGAAGCACATCCGGCCATTGGCGCTGCGGCCGCCGCGATTCTTGCCGGCGACGTGGCGGCGCTGTCGGCCGTCGTGCATGACGCCGCACGCGCCGATGTGCGCTGGGTGCCCGCGCCTCACGATCGTGCCGAGTTACTGGCGCTGCTGGTGCCACACCTCGAGCGGTGCCTCGCGGCCGAGACGCCGCTCGCCGCGCTCACCGCCCTCGATGGGTTCCGCGTGCTCTGCGCCGAACGCGAAGGCACGTGGGGCGTGTCCGGCATCAACGCCGAAGTGGAGCGCTGGCTGCGCAGTCAGGGCACCGTCATCACCGAGCGCTGGTATCATCGGCGGCCGGTCATGGCGATGGCGAACGACTACGGCACGCAGGTATTCAACGGCGATGTGGGCGTGGCCTGGGATGCTGATGGCGAGTTGCTCGTGCACTTCCCGGGGCCCGAGGGCACTACGCGCGCCATTCAGCCAGCCCGATTGCCGGAAACGCAAACTGCCTGGGCCATGACGGTGCACAAGGCGCAGGGGTCTGAGTTCACCGACGTGATCGTGATGCTGCCGGCCAAGGGCAGTCGCGTGCTGGGACGTGAGTTGCTGTACACCGCCGTCACGCGCGCCCGCAGCCATGTGCTGCTCGTGGGCGACGAGTCGGTGATGCGATCGGCCGTGTCGCGCACCGTCCGACGGGGCAGTGGGCTCGAAGCTATCTTGCGTGCCG
>CANGXK010000104.1 GCA_947457715.1 Gemmatimonadota bacterium | reverse complement strand
TTGGGTGCTGGTGGATCCGGCCGACTACGCGCCGGTGCTGTCGGTGATCGCCGGCGGCGGCGACGATCAGGCGCTGCGCACGTTGCTGGCCGAAAAGGTGTACGCGCACACCAGCAGCTACGATGCGGCCATCGCGCAGTGGTTCGCGCAGCAGCGTGGCGAGCCGTTCCCCGACCGCTATCCGATCGCGTTCGAGAAGCAGCAGGCGCTGCGCTACGGCGAAAACCCGCAACAGCGCGCGGCGTTCTACGTGGAGAAGCCGGGCGCCGGACTGGGCGCCTTGGTGCAGAAGGGCGGTAAGGAACTCTCGTTCAACAACCTGCTCGACCTCGAGGGTGCGCTGCTCGCCATCGAGCCGTTCGCCGACCAGCCCGCGTGCGCGATCATCAAGCACACCACGCCCTGCGGCGTGGCCACGGGCATCGATGCCCTCTCGGCCTACAAGAAGGCGTTGGCCTGCGACCCCGTGTCAGCGTTCGGCAGCGTGATCGCGTTCACGGTGCCGGTCGATGTAGCGGCGGCGGAAGCGATCTCCAGCCTGTTCGTGGAGTGCATCGTGGCGCCGTCGTTCTCCGACGAGGCCGTCGAGATCCTCGGCCGCAAGAAGAACCTGCGCGTACTCGAAGGGCGCGCGCGCTGGCCGAAGGGCGGCATGGACTACAAGCGCGTACGTGGCGGCCTCCTGGTGCAGGACCGCGCGCCGGCACCGATGGAGCCGGCCCAGTGGAACGTGGTGACCAAGCGTCAGCCCACCAGCGAAGAAATGGTCGACCTCCACTTCGCCTGGAAGTCGGTGGCGAGCGTGAAGTCGAATGCCATCGTGCTCGTGCACGACGGCGCGACGATCGGCATCGGGGCCGGCCAGATGTCCCGCGTGGACGCCAGCTTTCTGGCCGTGCACAAGGCGACAACCGTGGGACACGTCACCGACGGCGCCGCGCTCGGCTCCGACGCGTTCTTCCCGTTCCGCGACGGCATCGATCAAGCGGCCGCGGCTGGGGTAAAGGCGATCGTGCAGCCCGGTGGATCGGTGCGCGACGCAGAAGTGATCGCCGCCGCCGATGAGCATGGCATCGCGATGGTGTTCACCGGCGAGCGCCTGTTCCGTCACTAGGCCCCCGACGCTCGTCGTTCCGTTCAATCGTCAGTCGCACGACGCTCCATTCGTCGTGTCTTTCTCTTGTGCCCCTTTCAGGCCCCACCATGCGCGCTTCCCGATCCACGTTCCGCGTTCTCTTCGCCGCCACCAGCGTCTTCCTGCTGGCCGCCTGTTCCGACGACATGCCCACCAGCGCCGTTCCCGCGCCGCGCTTCACCGCCACCGTGGTGTTCGGCGCGAGCCTTGATGACACGGGCAATGTGTGCAACCTGAGTCCGGCCAGCTGCCCGTCGGCACCGTACTTCAATGGGCGAGTCTCCAACGGACCGCTGTGGGTGGAATTACTGGCAGCGAACTACGGCACCACCGTTACTCCGTCGCGCACCGGCGGGACAAACTACGCGTACTCAGCGGCGCGCACGGGACCCATCGCGGGTACCACGCAGGGCGTGCCGAGCATGACGCAGCAGGTTGAGGAGTATCTCGCCAAGTCCACGACCAGCTCGCGGGCCAAGGTCCTGTTCGTGCTGAACGTGGCCACCGTGGGGAACGACATCAACGATGCGCTCACGCAGTCGTTCACCAACCCGCAGGCCCCGGCCACGATCCTCGGCGGCGCCGTGCTGAACACGATGAACATGATTGGCCGATTGTACGCCAACGGCGCGCAAAACATTCTGCTGGTGAATAGCGTCAACATTGGTCAGACACCGCTGGTGCGCGCGCAGGGCGCTGCCGCGTCGGCGGGCGCCACGCAGCTCTCCACGCAGTTTAACGCGGGGCTCAATGGCCAGTTGGCGGCGCTTCGCGCCTCGATGCCGTTGCTCAACCTCTACGTGCTTGACGCCGGCGCCCTGCATGCGGCGGTCATTGCGAACCCGACCGGTTTGGGGTTCGCGAATAGCACGCTACCCTGCCTTACCTTGGCACCATCCGCGGTCTGCTCCACGCCGGACAGCTTCTTCTTCTGGGACGGATTCCATCCGACAGCAGCGGCAGGACGGTTGGTGTTCCAGCGCGCCGTTGAAGTTCTCGATGCCGGCATCTCCCCGCGCTAAGTCGCGCCACCTCATTGACTGAGCGTCCACCTATGCCCCCCCGCGTAACCGCCGGCTCCGCCGTCGCGATTGGCGCGCTCCTCGCCATCCTGAGTGCGGCACGGCCGCTGTCCGCCGTGCCGCTTGCCGCGCAGTCCAAGCCCAAAAACGGTAGCGCGACCACCGCGACAGGGGGAGCCGCGCTCATTGGTGGATGGACGGGCACCGCCACCGTGCCGCTACCGGACAGCGTGATCGTGGTGCCGGTGCTCTACACCTTCACGCAGACGGGCACCGCCATTTCCGGTCAGGCGATGGTGCCCGGTCAGGGCACCGGTCCGATTTCGAACGTGGTGCTCACCGGCAAACAGGTGCGCTTTCGTGTGACGGCACCGGAAGGCAGGCTGCTCGAACACGACGGCAAGTTCGGCGCCGACGGCAGCATCGAGGGCATGGTGAACATGGACAACCAGCCCATCGCCAAGTTCAAGATCGCGCCGAGAAAGGACTCGAAGTCGTTGCCGAAGAAGTAGGCACGGCCGCTGCGGGCGGCTCGATCTTGAGCGCCTGAAACGCCGCGTTCGACACCAGACAGTACGCGGCGAAAAAGTAGAAGCCGGTGCCGGCCACCGCCGACAGATTGGCGGTGCCCTTCCCGACCAGCAGCGCGATGAGCATACCGACCGCGAATACGTCGGCCATCGACCATTTGCTCATCGCCTGCACCACGCCGTACAGCCGATACGACGTCGCCGTGCCGCGCAGCGCGAAGATCGGCACCAGCAACGCCGCCTTCAGGACCGGCACGAGCACGCTGAACAGCACGATCAGTCCGGCCACGAAGTCGTTGCCGGTATTGTGCAGGCTCTGAATCGCACTGATCACACTGCGCGTTTCATTGGAGAGTTCGCGCGTGTTGCCGAACAGCTCCATCGTGGCGCGAATGGTGAGCACCGGCTGCACGAGTCCGGGCCAGAGCAGCACCAGCGATACCAGCGCCAGTGCGATTGCAAGTGTGTTTCGTGGTGTCATGAGGATGTGCTAGGCGGCGAGTTGCGTGATCGCGCGAACGAATGCATCCAGCTCGGCGGTCGTCGTGAAGAGCTGTGGCGTGACACGCACGCCGGTCACGCCGGCGGTATCGATCGCGACCGTGAAGATCTTGAAGCGGTCCATCAGCGCCGTGGCCAGATCGCCCGGCTTCATGCCGTCGATGCCCACGTTGGCGATGGCGCCGGTCCGCGCGGGATCACTGGGGGTGAACAGCCGCACGCGCGGCACGCCGCGCACCTTTGTGGTCCAATACTGCTGCAGCCAGCGCAGGCGCGCTTCCTTGCGCTGAATGCCGATCTCTTCGTGAAAATCGATCGCGTCTTCGATGGCGAGATCGGTGTGCACGGGATGGGTGCCGGTGTGATTCAGCTTGGCGATGCTCTTCGCCGGCTGCCCTTCGTCGCCATAGATCGGCCAGAGCGTCTCGATAGCGTCGCGACGCACGTACAGCAGGCCGGCCCCGAGCGGAGTGCCAAGCCACTTGTGCAAGCTGGCGCCATAGTAGTCGCAGCCGAGGTCGGGAATGCGGAAGTCGAGCTGCGCGAAGGCGTGCGCACCGTCCACCATGACCGGCACGCCGCGCGCGTGTGCCATGTCGCAGATCTTCTTCACCGGCAGTACGTGGCCGGTGATGTTGATCATGTGGCAGACCATCAGCAGGCGGGTGCGCGGCGTGATGGCGTTGGCGTACACCTGCACGATCTCGTCGTCGCTGCGCGGATCGAGGGGCACGGTGACCGTACGGTTCACGACGCCCCAGCGACGGCCCATGAGCGCGAACTGATCGAGCATGGCGCCGTAGTCGTGCACCGCCATCACCGCTTCGTCGCCGGCCTTCCAGTCGAAGCCCGAGATCACCGTGTCGAGTGACTCGGTCGTGTTGCGGGTGATGATCAGCTCATCGGGCGAGCAACCCGCCAGCGCCGCCAGACGGGCCTGCACCCGCGCCTTGTTGGTGCCCTGCACCGTGCGCATGTAGCGCGAACTCTGGGCATTGACGGCCCGCACATGGCCGATGAACCGCTCCAAAACCGGCTGCGACTGCATGGAGTAGTAGCCGTGCTCGAGGTGGACGTAGTCAGCGGGGACCAGATACTTGGCCCGTAGCACGTCCCAGAAATCCGCCCGCCCGGCCAGCTCATCCACTGGCAGACGGGAGAACGCCCGCAACTGGGCCGGGGTGAACAGAAGCCCGAGGGAGGCGCCGCCCAGCGCGCCGCCCAAGGCACCGCCGACCGTACGGAGAAAATCGCGCTTATGCATGCGTCGGGGGGTAGGAGGAGCGCGGACCCGGCGGGAAGCAGTTGTGCCCCCCGTCGCTGCCTGCGAACTTACCTGATTGTGTCAGCTCCGGCCGCCCCCGGTCCGGAGCCGCCCCACCTTCCGTCCAGTCCATGACCGTCGCAGCCACCGCTACCGCGACTGCCGCTTCCCGGCCAGCCGCCGCCATGAGTGCCAGCGCGGCGGAGCGCGATTACCGCCCGTCGTACCTGGCCGCCGCTATCGCCGGCCTCGTCGTGTTTCTCCTGTACCTCGTCACGCTGGCCCCGACGACGTCCATGTGGGACACCAGCGAGTACATCGCGGCCGCGTACGTCCTCGGCATTCCGCATCCGCCGGGGAATCCGTTCTTCGTCCTGCTCGGACGCGTCTTCGCGATCATGCCCATCGCGCCCACCGTCGCCATGCGCATCAATGTGCTGGCAGCGCTGTCCAGTGCCGTGTCGGCCGGCCTGTGGTTCCTGATCACCGAACGCGTCTTGGTCGGCTGGATGCCGCGTCGCTGGCAGCGCATCGCCGGTGGAGCGCTCGCCGCCCTCATCGGCGCGACCGCGTTCACGGTGTGGAACCAGTCGGTCGTGAACGAAAAAGTGTACACGGTGTCACTGGTGGGCCTGGCGATCATCTGCTGGCTCACGGTGCGCTGGTGTGACGATCCGGAAGGCCCGGTGGCCGACCGCTTGCTCGTGCTCGTCGCGTACCTGCTGGGCCTGGGCTACGCCAACCACATGGCCGGCATGCTGGCCGCGCCCGCCGTTGGGCTGGCGGTGCTGATTCGCCGTCCGTCGTCGATCCTGCGCTGGAAGCTGCTCGTGGCCTGCGCCGCCGCGCTGGTGTTCGGCATGACGCCGTTCGCTACGCAGCCGATCCGCGCCGCGCACTTCCCCGCGATCAACGAAGGCGAACCCACGGGGTGCGTGACCGAGTTGAAAGCCGACTGCACCTTCTCGGCCCTCACGTACGACCGTTTCATGTACAACTTCAATCGCGGTCAATACGGCAAGCCGGAGCTCGGTGAGCGCCAGGCGCCGCTGACCGCGCAGGTCGGCATGTATTGGCTGTACTTCAAGTGGCAGTGGCTCCGCGATGCGTATCAGGAGAACCCGGGACTGCAGAACGGGCTCGCCGTGTTCTACTTCATCTTGTGCATCCTCGGTGGGTGGATGCACTTCACGAAGGACCGACGCAGCTTCTGGTTCTTCGGCCCGCTCATCGGCACGATGACCTTCGGGCTGATCTTCTACCTGAATTTCAAGTACGGACACAGTCAGGCGCTCGAGCTCGGCGACTCCGTGCCACGCGAAGTCCGCGATCGCGACTACTTCTACCTGTGGAGCTTCTCGGCGCTCAGCGTGTGGGCCGCACTGGGCCTCGTGTATCTGTGGGAAACGGTGGCCAGCCTGTTCGGCGCCGACGAAGTGAAACTGGGTCGCGACACGGTGGTGGAGCCGCGAACGCGCAGCTTCCTGCTGGCATCGCCGCTGCTCGCCGTGGCCTTCATTCCGCTGTTCGGCAACTGGCAGCAGGC
Organism: Gemmatimonadota bacterium; assembly: GCA_947457715.1. Next base: position 2,293 of record CANGXK010000104.1, on the reverse strand, counting down.
GTCGCGTTCCAATCAGACCGACACGACCGACTTCGCGCGTGACCTGCTCAACTCGGTCGAGCCGTACGGCATCCTGATCACCGTCGGCGACAACGACACCTTCCCGCTCTGGTACGCGCAGGAAGTCGAAGGCATCCGCAAGGATGTCATCGTGGCGAACACGTCGCTCATGAACACCGACTGGTACACGCGACAGATGATCCGTCGCCCGGTGTACGAGTACGACGCGGCCAAGGGTCCGGAGATTTACCGCAGCCAGCAGTGGAAAAAGCCGGTCGGTCCGCCGGTGAAAATGACCTTCGACGAAGCCGACGCGCTGCCGCTCGCCCTTCAGACGCCGCCGAATGTAGCGTTTCAGAAGGGTGACATCATTGCCGCGCCGCGTTCGCCGCAACTCATGCGCGCCGACCAACTGGTGTACTTCATGATCCGCGACACGTACCCCGACCGGCCGATCTACTTCAGCCGCACCGCGGGAGGATATCCGTATGAGCTCGGACTGGAACGCTATGTCCTCACGCAGGGCATGGCCAAGAAGCTGGTAGGTCAGCAGATCATCCCGGGCCGCGACACCGTGCTCGTTCAGGGCGAAGGGATGGTCGACGTGAAGCGCTCGTACGATCTGTGGACGAAGGTGTTCACGGCCACGAAGTCGCTGGCCGCTCGCGATGGCTGGGTCGACGACGCGTCGGTCGGCATCCCTGACCTCTACGTGATCAGCGGTGTCACGCTGGCCGAAGCGCTGGCGCAGTCGGGCCAGATGGCGCGCTCGGACTCGGTATATCAGCAGTCGAAGGGCATCGCCACGGCCATGCGCCGCGCGCAGGTGTTCGGCTTCGATCGTCAGCCGGCGCTGCCGGTCACGCCGGGCGCCGACGTCGGTCCGCAGCAGCCGTTGCTGGTGCCACAGCCGCCTCCCGACTCGAAGTAACGCACCACAACCTCAGGAGTTTGCCCCGTGCGTCGCTCCCGTTTCCTGCTTGGTCTGTCCCTTGGCGTTTCGATGGCGACGTCCCTGTCGCCATCCTCGCTCGTGGCGCAGCAGCCGCCCGCCGCCCAGCCGCAGCCCCCGCGCGGTTTCCGCGGCGGCACCTCGATCAACCCCGGCGAGGAATGCCCGGCGGGTACGACGGAGATCCGTCCGAACAACTGCCTCGCGCCGGCCTCACCGCCGCCGAGCATCGTAGACTATCGGCCCAAGTCGACGCTGATCGTGCCCGCGGCTGGCATGAGGTGGAAGGCGAAGTATCCGGTGGTCGACTTCCACGGCCATCCGTCGGGGCTCCTCGGCAATGCCGACGGCGTCGCGCGACTGGGCGCCTCGATGGACTCGGTGAACGTGCGGCTCATGATCGCGGCCGACAACGTGAGTGGCGACCGGCTCACGCGCACGATGGAGCTGGTGAACGGCTCGCCCACGATGAAGGATCGCGTGCGCGTGCTCACCGGCGTGAACCTGAACGGCGTGGGTCCGGGGTGGGCCGCCAAGGCGGTCGCCCAGCTCGAAGCCGACGCAAAGGGCGGCGCGGTGGGCATCGGGGAAATCGGCAAGGGCTTCGGCTTGAGCACGAAGAAGGCCGACGGCACGCGCCTGCGGTTGAACGACCCCGACCTCGATCCCATCTGGGAAGCAGCCGCGCGGCTCAATCTGCCGGTGTTCATTCACACGGCCGACCCGCAGGAATTCTTCCGCGAAGTCGACAATACCAACGAACGGTGGCTCGAGCTCACGCTCTTCCCCGAGCGTCTGTATCCGCAGGACAAGTATCCGAGCTTCAACCAACTCATGGCCGAGCGCGACAGCTTGTTCCTGCGTCATCCGAAGACGACGTTCGTGGCCGCGCACCTGGGCTGGCACGCCAACGACCTCGGTCGCCTGGGACGCATGTTCGACAAGATGCCGAACGTGCTCGCCGAAGTGGGCGCCGTGTTGTACGACATCGGCCGTCAGCCGCGCAGCGCGCACGACTTCTTCATCAAGTACCAGGACCGCCTGCTGTTCGGCAAGGACTCGTTCCAGCCGGAAGAGTATCCGTACTACTGGCGCGTGTTCGAAACGCGTGACGACTACTTCGACTATTACCGCGACTATCACGCCTTCTGGAAGCTGTACGGCATCGACCTGCCGGACGTCGTACTGAAGAAGGTGTACTACCAGAACGCCCTGCGCATCATGCCGGCCATTCAAATTCCGGGCTGGCCGAAGTAAGGGGTGCGTTCGGCTGGGTCGTAGGAACTGATCACGCGGAGTTCGCAGAGAGCGCAGAGGCGCAGAGAAACGATATTTGTTCTC
>CANGXK010000103.1 GCA_947457715.1 Gemmatimonadota bacterium | reverse complement strand
TGTTCAAGGACCGCTATTACCTCGAAGTGCAGGCGCACACCAGCGAAGGACAGGCGAAGCTCAACGCCAAGATCCTGTCGCTGGGCGACGAGCTGGGCTTGCCCGTCATCGCCACGAACGACGCGCACTTCCTGAAGCACGAGGATCACGACGCGCACGACGTGCTGCTGTGCATCGGCCTCGGCAAGGATCGCAACGATCGCGATCGCATGAAGTACGACGACGGCTTGTACTTCAAGCCGCCGAACGAGATCCGCCCGTTCTTCCCGGGCCGCGAAGATGTGCTCACGAACACGCTGGCGATCGCGGATTCGGTGGACGTGCAGTTCGCGAAGAAGTACTACGTGCCGTCGTTCCCGCTGCCGCCCGGCGTCGAGACCGAGAACGAGTACCTCGTGCGACTGTCCACCGACGGCGCGAAAGCGCGGTACGGCGATCCGCTTCCGGCCAACGTGCAGGAGCGGCTCGATTACGAGTTGGGCGTGATCACGAAGACCGGATACGCCGGCTACTTCCTGATCACCGCCGACTTTATCAAGGCCGCGCGCGACCGCGGCATTCCGGTGGGACCGGGACGTGGTTCGGCGGCCGGCTCGCTCGTGGCGTACGCGACGCGCATCACCGACGTGTGTCCGCTCGAGTTCGACCTGCTCTTCGAACGCTTCCTGAATCCCGAACGCGTGTCGATGCCCGACGTCGACGTCGACTTCTGCTTCGAGCGACGCGGGGAAGTGATCGAGTACGTGCGGCAGAAGTACGGCAAGGACTCGGTGGGGCAGATCGTCACGTTCGGCACCATGAAGTCGCGTGCCGCCGTGAAAGACGTGGGACGCACGCTCGGCTTCACGCCGGGCGAAACGGATGCGCTGGCGAAGCTGATTCCGAATGCACCGAACTTCTCGCTCACGGTGAAGGAAGCGATCGAGCAGGTGCCGGAAGTGAAGGCGTTCTACCAGAACGAACCGCGCTACAAGCAGCTGCTGGACTTCGCGATTTCACTGGAAGGGCTGTCGCGCCACACCGGCGTGCACGCGGCCGGCGTGGTGATCGCGCCGGGTCCGCTCGACGAGTTCGTGCCCATCTGCACGCAGGCCTCGAAGGGCGCGGGCGGCGGCGGGGACGACGAGCGGGTGATCGTGACGCAGTACGACATGACGGCGCTCGAGAAGGCCGGCATGCTCAAGATGGACTTCCTCGGGCTCACCACGCTGACGGTGATCAGCGACACGCTGGCCAGCATCAAGCAGCGCACCGGTGCCACCGTCGTGCTCGAAGAGCGCGGTTTCACCGACGAGAAGACCTATCAGCTGCTGCGCGCCGGTCGTACGGGCGGCGTGTTCCAGTTCGAATCGCCGCTCGCGACCGACGTGCTGAAACGCATGCGCTGCGACCGATTCGACGACCTGGTCGCGTCGAACGCGCTGCTGCGTCCGGGGCCGCTCGACGCCGGCATGCACAACGTGTACATCAAGCGGAAGCGCGGCGAAGAGCCCACCGTGTACGCGCTGCCGGAGCTCGAGCCGATTCTGTCGAACACGTACGGCGTGATCACCTATCAGGAACAGGTGATGCGGCTGGCGCAGGTGCTCGCGGGCATCTCGCTGGCCGAAGCGGACGTGCTGCGAAAGGCCGTGGGCAAGAAGGACTCGGAGCTGATCAAGAAGGAGCTTGGGAAGTTCGTCACGAAGGCGGTGGCGAAGGGCTACGATCCGAAGATCATCGACGAGCTGTCAGGGCAGATCGAGACGTTCGGGCGGTATGGCTTCAACAAGTCACACTCGGTCGCGTACTCGGTCGTCGCGTACCACACGGCCTTCCTCAAAGCGCACCACCCGGCCGAGTTCATGGCCGCGTTGCTGTCGTCGAACATCGGGAAGACCGAAGAAGTCATCAAGTACATCGCGGAAGCCCGCGAAATGCAGATCGAAGTGCTGGCCCCCGATGTGAACGAGTCGGGGTGGCGCTTCACGGTGGTGGGGGATAAGCGGGTCCGCTTCGGCTTGGGCGCGATCCGCAACGTGGGGCGCGGCGCCATCGACTCGCTGATCGGCGCACGTACTGACGGGCCCTTTACGTCGCTCTACGACCTGTGTTCACGGGTCGACCTGCGCGTGTGCAACAAGCGGGTGTTCGAAGCGCTCATCGCCGCCGGGGCGTGCGACGGGCTGGGTGGTCATCGTGCGCAGCTGCTGGCCGCGCTCGACCACGCCATCAACGAGGCATCGCTCCGGCAGGAAGAGGCGGCCAAGGGTCAGGTGTCGCTCTTCGGCGACCTGCTGGGTGGTGACGCCGAGGAAACGCCCGGATCGAGCAATGGTGGCGCACCGCCGCCGCTCCCCTCGGTGCCGGTCTGGAGTGAAAGCGAGCGGCTCACGCGGGAGAAGGAGCTGCTTGGCTTCTATATTTCGGGACATCCGCTCGAGCCGTACCGAACAGAGTGCGAACTGTTCGCCAGCAGCACGGTGGCGCAGTTGGGAAACTGGACGGGCGATGCGGTCACGATCGGTGTGGTGATCACGGCCATCAAGAAGCAGATTTCCAAACGGTCGGGCGCGGAGTTCGCCCGGTTGACAGTAGAGGATTTTTCGGGATCTTCCGAAGTGCTGGTTTTCCCGGAGGCGTGGGCGGTGATCGCCGAACGCGTCCGGCCCGACGTGCCGCTCTTGTTGAAGGGCGGCTATTCGCGAAAAGACCAGGGCGTCGAAAATGCCACGTTCATCGTCGATACGGTCACGCGCTTCGCGGAAGTGCGGGCCAACGGTGAGCTGGCGGTTGCAATCGACCTGAGCCGGGAGCTCGATCTGGCGCCCGGTGTGATGGACGATGTACGAGCGAGTGTCGAAGCGCACGAAGGTTCGGCCCCGCTCGAACTGCGGTGGAACGACGGCAGTGGACGCATTATCCGCTTCCGCTCCCGGTCGCTCACCGTGGCGGCATCGCCCGCCATCTTGTCCGATCTTCGCGCGCTGCTCGGCGCTGATCGCGTGCGCCTTGTGCGCGCCGGCAGCTAACGGGCGCCGCGTCCCTTTTCCAGGATTGTCATGGCTGCTGCCCCGGTTCTCGAGTTCGAGCGTCCTCTGGCGGAGCTCGAGAAGCAGATCGATGAGCTGAAACGACTCGCGTCGGACCGCTCGCTCGATGTGGCACAGGAGTTGGAACCGCTGCAGCAGAAACTCAGCGAGCTGCGCGTGGAGATCTACCGCAAGCTCACGCCCCTGCAGCGGGTGCAGGTCGCGCGTATCGCGCGCCGTCCCTTCACGTCCGACTACATCCGGCTCGCCTTCACCGATTTCATCGAATTGCACGGTGATCGCCTGTTCCGCGAAGACGCAGCCATTCTCGCCGGCTGGGCCCGGCTGGAAGGCGAAACGGTCATGCTGATCGGTCATGAGCGCGGCCGCGACACCAAGGAGAACCTGCGCCGCAACTTCGGCATGCCGCATCCTGAGGGCTACCGGAAAGCGCTGCGGCTCATGAAGTTGGCCGAAAAATTCCAGGTGCCGGTCCTCACCTTCATCGACACCCCGGGTGCGTGGCCGGGCCTCGGTGCGGAAGAGCGCGGCCAGAGCGAAGCGATCGCCCGCAACCTGCTCGAGATGAGCAATCTGCAGGTGCCGATCATCGCCACCGTGATCGGCGAAGGCGGTTCGGGCGGCGCGCTGGCCCTCGGTGTCGCCGACCGCGTGCTGATGCTCGAGAACTCCGTGTACTCCACGATCTCGGTGGAAGGGTGCGCCGCGATTCTCTGGAAGGACGGCAAGAGCCCCGAAATGCGGGAGAAAGCAGCCACCGCGCTGCGCCTGACCGCACCCGATCTCGTGGAATTGCGCGTGATCGATGAGATCGTGCCGGAGCCCGTGGGCGGCGCGCATTCGGACCACGCCACGACCGCCAACAACCTGCGCGACACCCTGGTGCGGAACCTCGAAGAGCTGCGCCGTCTGAAGCCGGACAAGCTCGTACGGCGCCGACGCGAGAAGTTCCTGCGCATGGGGCAGTTCACCGAGTAGCTTTCACGCCGTGGCGCATCTGATCGAAGTCGCGTTCCGCGGCAACCGGAAGGAATTCTTCACCTGGACTGGCGAGACGGCACCTCCGCTCAAAGCGGGAGTGATCGTCGAGGCGGACCGTGGTGAAGATTTTGGGCGTGTGCATTCGACCGGCGAATTGGCCGAGGTCCGATGCAACGGGTGCGCGCATGGCTGCGGGACGACCCCGCCGCCGCGGGTCGCGCTTCGCCTTGCCACGAAGGCGGACGAGCAGCTCGACCGCGAGCTGACGGCCGAGAACGAGGATGCCCGCCGCAAGTCGATGGAGCGCGTGAAGGCGAACCATCTTGTGATGAAGCTGACCGACGCCGAGTGGCAGTGGGACCGGCGGAAACTCACGTTCTTCTTCACCGCCGAGCGTCGCGTCGATTTTCGCGGCCTCGTGCGTGATCTGGCCGCACTGTTTCGCACGCGCATCGAACTGAAGCAGATCGGCGTCCGCGACGAAGCCAAGCGGCTGTCAGGCGTTGGGCGGTGCGGGCGCGAGTACTGCTCCGCGTCGTGGCTGCCCGACCTGCGGCCCGTGAACCTTGGCGTCGCCAAGGATCAAAAGCTCTCGCTCAATCCGCAGCAGATCTCGGGCGCCTGCGGACGGCTGATGTGCTGCCTGCGCTACGAGCACGAGTTCTACGTGCTGAGCCGGCGCAAATTCCCGAAGGAAGGGAAGATTCTCACGACGTCGCTGGGCGAGGAGAAGGTGATCGCCTGTGACATCTTCCACGAGCGTATCACGCTGCGGACGGCCGAAGGCGACAGTCGCGTGATCGCCCTGGCCGATCTGAAGGTGGAACTGGAGGGCCTCGAGCAGCCAACCGATCATGCGCCCGAGCTCTCGCCTGACGAGGTGCCGTCGCACACGGCGGAGTATCCCGTGGATGCGGCGCTGGATGCGGCGCTGCATGCGATGCTCGACACCGTCGAAACCGAGATCGCGCCGCTGGCCGCGTCCATGCGCGCAGTGGAGCCAGAGCCAGTCGCCATGGCGGAGTGCGTGGACGTCGCGGTGACGACCATGCCTGCGCTGGCAGTGCCCGCGACCGACCCCGCACCGGCGGGAACGTCCGACGAGGACCCGGCGGGCGACGACACCCGGCGCAAGCGGCGGCGCGGCCGGCGTGGTGGACGACGCCTCCGCGCCGCGGAACAGCGCCGACAGTCCGGGCAGGATGGGTCACCTCTCCCACCGGAGAGCGACGATGACGCCGATAACGCCGATGATGGCGAAGACACCGAGGAGTAAGCCGGACGTGCCCCGATTCTATTTGACCACCGCCATCGACTACGCGAATGGCGATCCACATCTGGGCCACGCCCTCGAGAAAATCGGCGCCGACGTGATTGCGCGCTATCGGCGCGCGTGCGGCGATGAGGTGCACCTGCTGATCGGCATGGACGAGCACGGGCAGAAGGTGCAGCAAACGGCCGCCAGGGATGGCGTGGCACCGCAGGCATTCACCGATGAAATCGCCGCGCGCTTTCAGGCCATCTGGGCACGACTCGGCATCTCATACGACCAGTTCATCCGCACCACCGAAACGCATCATAAAACCGGTGTGCAGGCGCTGATCACGAGGATCGCCGAGCGCAATCCCGAGGACTTCTACGAGCGCTCGTACACCGGCATGTATTGCGTCGGCTGCGAGGCGTTCAAGCAGGACGGCGACATCGTGGACGGCAAGTGCGTGCTGCACCCCACGCGCACCCTCGAAGAAGTGGAGGAGCGCAACTGGTTTTTCCGGCTCTCGAAGTATCAGGGATTCCTGCAGAACCTGCTGGCCACGAATCCGTCCTTCATCGAGCCGGAGAGCCGACGCAACGAGATCCTCGGATTGCTCGCGCAGGGGCTCGATGACATTTCGGCGTCGCGCGCCCGGCTCGACTGGGCGGTGCCGTTCCCGCTGGTATTGTCGAACGGCGAAACCCAGGGCACGTACGTCTGGTTCGACGCCTTGCCCAATTACCTCACGGCAACGGGCTTCCCCGAAGCCGGATATGAGCAGCGCTGGCCGGCCGACCTGCACATTATCGGCAAGGACATCACGCGCTTTCATGTCGTGATCTGGCCGGCGATGCTGGAGGCCGCGGGGCTGCCGCTCCCGAAGCAGGTGTGGGCGCACGGGTTCGTGCAGCTCGGCGGCGAACGCTTTTCGAAGAGCGCCGGCGTGAAGCTCGACCTCGGCGAAGCCATCGATCGCTTCGGCGCCGATGCCTTCCGCTACGTGCTGCTGCGCGAAGTGCCGTTCGACAGCGACGGCAATTTTTCGTGGGAGCGATTCGAAGAGCGGTATACGAGTGATCTCGCGAATGCCTTCGGCAATCTGGCCAGCCGTGCGATGGCGATGGTCGAGAAGTACTTCGACGGCGTCGTGCCGACCGCGCCGCGTCCGGAGGCGGAGCTCGATGACGACGCCGATGTGGCCGCGTATCACGCCGGCATGAACGGCTCGCGAGGCTGGCTGCTGCACGAAGGGCTGGCCGCGGTCTCGCGGATGACCGCGCGGGCCAACGAGTACACCGCCGCGACGACGCCGTGGGCGGTTGCCAAGGACCCGGCGCGTCGGGCCGAGCTCGAGCAGATCCTTTCGTCGCTCATCCGGCGCATCGCACGGCAGACCGTCCTGCTGGCGCCGTTCATGCCCACGAAGGTCGAAGCGGTGTGGACGCAGTTGGGTGCGCCGGGCACCGTCGCCGCGCAGCGGATCGATGCGCTCTCGGCGCTCGAACCGGCCGGCTGGCGCGTGCAGAAGGGCGACGGCGTCTTCCCTCGCCCTGCCCCACCGGCGGCGCCCGATACGGCGCCCCCGGTGGCCGGGAAAACGAAGTAGGGCGTCTTACTTGTTGAAGTCGACGGTCGGCGCCGCGCGCGACGCGGCGTCGGTCACTTCGAAGTAGGTGCGCGGCTTGGCCCCGGTGACCTTGGCGGTCAGTACCGCGGGAAACTTGCGGATGTATTCGTTGTAGAGGCGCACGGCGCCGTTGTAGTCGGTACGCGAGACGGCAATACGATTCTCCGTACCCGTGAGCTCGTCCTGCAACCGCAGGAAGTTCTCGTTCGACTTGAGGTCCGGGTACGCTTCGACCGTCACGTTGAGGCGACCGAGCGCCGACGTGAGTTGCTGATTGGCGTTGGCCAGCTCGGCCGGATCGGAGCCGCCCGGCTTCTGCAGCGCGCCCACCAGGCCAGCGCGCGCCTGTGTGACCGCGGTCAGCACGTCGCTTTCCTGCGCGGCGAATCCCTTCACCGTGCTGACAAGATTCGGGATCAGGTCGGCGCGGCGCTGCAACTGCGCATCGATGTTCTGCTTGGCTTGCGCCGCCTGTTCGTCGTACGACTGGATCGTGTTGTAGCCGCAGGCATTCATGCCCAAGGGCAACGCGACCGCCACAGCGAGCAGACGGGCACGCGAGACCGCACGGGACGCGAGGCGCGACCAGGAAAATGGACGGGACGGACGTTGCGAACGCGGCGTGATAGCCATGTGGCTCCTCATGATTGAACGGGGGGAATGACTTCCGGTGCCGCCACCGGCGGCGGCGTAAATCGGTCGAGATACTCGACGAGCGCGTTGAGTCCGTCCACATACCCCGCCAGCACGGTTTCGACGTCGGTGTCGGGCAGCGGTGTGCCATGCACCAGCGCGACGACCCGGTGAAATGGGGCGGCATCGAAGCCACAGCGTGCGGCCGTCGCGTCGATCACCTGGGCAGCATCACGCGCGGGACGGACGCCATGCAGGCGCAGGACCGCGCGGAAGATCACCTGCATCGCGGAGAAGCTGGACCGCAGGAGCTCGGTTTGCCGCTTCACGTCGGAGCCAGCCACCATCACGCCGCGCCGCAGCCGCAGGAGCTTGCCCATCGCCTCCTGCTCGGTCTGCAGACGCAGATGATCGGTATGGACCACGATGTCCGTCATCGCCAGTGTGCCGTGCAGCAGGCGATGCCGCTCGAGGATGTCGGCGTACTCCATCGGAAAGATGTCGGCGGACCGCGTCCACTCGGCCGCGGTGAGCTCGAGCACGGGCGGATTTCCCGCCTCTTGCCAGGCGCGCATGGTTTGCGCGAGCGAGCGCATCTGCGCGAGCGCGATCGACGAGACGATCACCATCACGTTGTAATCGGAGTACCCGGCCACCTGCTCGCCGCTGGCCGCGGACCCGTACAGCACCACCGCGCGCAGCGAGTCGCCGTGCACCTGGCGCAACTGCTTGACGAGTTCATCGAGGGACATGGTCGCACGTGCCATGAATCAGTTCACCAGTTGGAGCCGCCGCCGCCGCCACTGAATCCGCCGCCACCGCCGAAGCCGCCGAATCCACCACCTCCACCACCACCGCCGAAT
>CANGXK010000102.1 GCA_947457715.1 Gemmatimonadota bacterium | reverse complement strand
GAACGGATGCCAGTTGTCGGTGTTCACGTACATGAAACCGAAGCCGATCACGAGCAGCACGATGACCATCTTGATGGCCACGACGATGTTGTTGAACGTGGCCGATTCCTGCACGCCACGCACGAGCAACATGGTGAGACCGAGGATGAGCAGGATGGCCGGCAGGTTGATCAAGCCGTTCACGACCTCACCACCGGCCGCCGAGCAGGCGTCGCGTGTGGTGAAGGCCGCTTGTGTCGCGAGATCCATCAGCACACCGCCGGTGCCGTTGTCGACACACGTGAACGCGCGCACCACCTGATGGCCGTTCTCGACCGTCAGCGGTGCGGACGCGAACGCCGCGGGTACGTGAATGCCGACCGCACTCAGCATGGCGCTGAAGTAGCCCGACCAACCCACGGCCACGGTCGCCGCGGCGAACAGATACTCGAGCACCAGGTTCCAGCCGATGAACCACGCCACGCCTTCCCCCATCGTGGCATAGCTGTATGTGTACGCGGAACCGGCAATCGGGATCATCGACGCGAACTCGGCGTAGCAAAGCCCCGCGAACAGACAAGCGAGGCCGGCCAGCACAAAGGACAGCGACACACCGGGACCGGCGAAGTTGGCCGCTGCGGTCCCCGTGAGCACGAAGATGCCGGCGCCGATGATGGCACCGATGCCCAGCATGGTCAGGTTGAGCGCGCCGAGCGTCCGTTTGAGGCCGCCCTCAGCACTTGCAGCCTCGGCACGAAGCGCGGTGATCGATTTTTTGGACCAGATTCCCATCGGGGGGGGCTTGGGCAGGAGAAGGAGCGTGGCGCCAACCGGCTGTCTCGCGTTACAGCGAGTAGTTCGGCGCTTCGCGGGTAATGGTAACGTCGTGCGGGTGCGATTCGCGCAATCCGGCGGTCGTAATGCGCACGAATTCGGCGTCGGTGCGGAGCTGCTCGATGGTTCCGCACCCCACGTAGCCCATGCCGCTGCGCAACCCACCGATCATCTGGAAGATCACGTCGCCCACGGCTCCCTTGTACGGCACCCGTCCCTCGATCCCTTCGGGGACGAGCTTCTTCGGCGACATTTCGCCGTCCTGGAAATACCGGTCGGCCGATCCGTCCTGCATGGCGGAGAGGGAGCCCATGCCCCGGATCATCTTGAAGCGACGTCCCTCAAGCAGGAACGACTCGCCCGGGCTTTCCTCGGTGCCGGCAAGCATCGAGCCCATCATGACGCTTGATGCACCGGCGGCGAGTGCCTTCACGATATCCCCCGAGTATTTCACGCCGCCGTCGGCAATGACCGGCACGTCCCCCGCGCCCTCGACCGCATCCATCACCGCCGTGAGTTGCGGCACGCCGACGCCGGTCACCACGCGCGTGGTGCAGATCGAGCCCGGTCCGACACCCACCTTGACGGCATCCACCCCGCGCGCCACGAGGGCGGCGGCGCCGGCGCGCGTGGCCACGTTGCCGGCGACCAGTTGCACCTCGGGGAATGCCTCACGGACCTTGGCCGTGGCCTGCAGCACCCCATCGCTGTGGCCGTGCGCCGTGTCAATGATCAGCACGTCGACACCTGCCTGAATGAGCGCGCGGGCGCGATCGAGATAGTCACCGCCAGCGCCAAGAGCGGCAGCCACCCGCAGGCGGCCGTGAATGTCCTTGTTCGCGTCGGGGTACTGTCGGCGCTTGTGGATGTCCTTCACGGTGATGAGGCCTTTGAGCACACCATGCGCATCGACGACCGGCAGCTTTTCGATGCGATGCTTGCCCAGAATGCGCTCCGCTTCGTCGAGCGTCGTGCCCAGGGGGGCGATCACGAGGTCTTCCGAGGTCATCACATCACGAAGCGGGCGGTCGAGATCCCGCTCGAATTGCAGGTCACGATTGGTGAGAATGCCGACAAGCAGTCCAGTGGCATCGACGATCGGCACGCCTGAAATCTTGAAGCGCATCATCAGCGCCACCGCTTCGCGGAGCGAGGCGGTGGGGGAGAGCGTGATCGGGTTGAGGATCATGCCACTTTCGCTGCGCTTCACGCGATCCACTTCGGCCGCCTGCCGATCGATCGACATGTTCTTGTGCAGCACACCGATCGCACCGAAGCGCGCCATCGCGATCGCCATTTCGCTTTCGGTGACCGTATCCATCGCGGCCGACGCGAGGGGGACGTTCAGCGTGATGCCGCGGGTGAAGCGCGAGGCGATGCTGACTTCCCGCGGGTGCGTCATGGAATGACGCGGGGCGAGCAGGACGTCGTCGAACGTAAGGGCCAGATCTTCGCGCACTCGCGCATGCGAGCGCGCCCCAGTGTGGGCGCTGCTGATCGGCGAATACGAAAGCCCGCTCGCCGACGGAGAGTCGGCGGCGGGCTGTTGCTGCTGCGTCGGGTAGTCTGTCGTCGAGGGTGCCATCATGAAGAGTAGACGGCCTCCGCGGCGCTGTCCAGCGGCTACCCGCCCGCCATTTTGCGCAGGCGACGGCGCAGACGTACCGGTAGGAAGAAGCCGGCGGCGCTGACGAGGCGTGCGAGATTCACGTCCTCCAGTTCATCCGGATGGCCACGCCAGTGGTCGAGCAACACGGCGCGGCCGGCATTGGCGACCAGCCGCTGCAGCGCGGTCATGAGCAGGAACAGGTCGTCGACCTCGCCCAGAAACGGAATCAGATCTGGGATGAAGTCGATCGGCGACACCAGGTAAGCGCCGGCCGCCAGCACGAGGAAGCGGTCAAACTTGGACACCCGGCGGTCGCCGGCCAAACCGACGAGCAGACGCAGGTAGGCTGGGATCTGCCGGATCGCCCGGAGGACCGAGCGCTTCGTGCCCGTCCGCGGACCGATGGCTTCATCGTCGTCTTCGATGGGACGGCGACGACGGGCGCGGCGCGGTGGGTCTGCCACCTCCGTGTCCTCGCTCTCCCCCGTCTCCCGGTGCCCGCGCCCCGTGAACAGGCCGCGCTCCGGACGTCCTGCCCGGCGGTCCTCGGCGCGCTCGCGCGCCAGACGGGCGAGATGGCGCTCCCGCGCCGACTCCGGCGGCAGGTCCTCGCGACGTTCCGTGGTCATGCGTTCCCTCGGGACAACAGGTTCACAACAGGTTCACAACAGGTTCAAAATGGGTTCAATGCCGCGGCACTCACACGCCGCGCGTCAGGCGGCAGCACTGGGCGGGGTTGGTGGGATACCGGGAGGTGCAGGTTGCGTGCCCGGAGCCGGCGAGGCGGCGTGCGTCGCGGATGACGGCGGAGGCGCGCCGACCTGGTCGGCGGCGGTTCTGGCCGCACTCACCACGTCGCCCGCCACCGTCATGGTGGTCTGTGCGACGCCGTTCAACACGCCCATGGCCTTGTTGAGGAATCCCATGGTCTCCGACACGGTGCTCACGGCCACGCCACCGGCACGCAGTTTGTCTTCAACACCCTCGGCAAAGCGCGTGAAGACGTTCGCCACCGGAGCCGACTTCTCGGCGTACTTGGACTCGAGAAACTCAACGTAATCAAGAATCTGATACAGCCGCTCGTCGGAGAGCGTCTCGAGTTTGCGATGGATGCGATCGCGGACGTACGGGTTCATCGAACCTCCGGCGTCTCGAAGACGCACATGCGGACGGGACAGGGGCGAAGCGCTGCCCTACGGCTCAGCCGCGCCAGCGTTTCCGCTCACCGCGCGCGTCGATATGGCAATATGGCGTGGAAAAGCGCCGGCTGCTGTAGACGCCTAGGCCACCGGCGAGGTCAGGGTGCAACCGCTCCACCCAATCGACCGCCTGCTCAACGCGGTAGGCATCGAAAATGGTGAGCTTGCCGTCACCGTCGGCATCGATCGCCACGTCAGCGGCATCGCCATACAGATGACGCGAGTCGCGGGCGGAACCCTCAACGCCGGCGTTGTGGATCGGTGTGCGGAAACCGCTATGCACCTCGACCTCGAAATCCATACGCTCTTCCCCGCGACGGCGTGCCAACTCCCGCATGACGAGTTCGATCTTGTCGAGCACGCGGGGATCCACGGCCACGTAGCGCGGCCAGATTGTTTGCCGATCGTGGGTCACGAAATCGCGCACCTTGATGTGCCGCGTGAGCGGGAGATCGAGATGTTCCTCTCGCACTTCGGCGAATCCGGGCGGACGTTCGGCCTGCTCATCGCGCTGCCACTCGGCGGGATACCGGCCGATCTGATAGCCGTTGAGCGTGCTGCCGAGCTTGAGTTCGAACGGCACCAGCACCGCGAGGCGAGGCTCGGTGATGCGTTGCACCACGCCCGCTCGCGTTACGGCCAACTCGTAGAAACCGGGCGTGAGCGGCGCGAGGAGGGTATCGCCGCGGAGCGGTCGCGCCACATCACCCGAACTGTTACTGCCGACTTCGATCCACTGGTACGTGAAGCCCAGCGCATTGCCGCGCACGCGAACCGGGAAGGCGACGCGTTCACCGGCGCGGACGAAATGCATCTGCACATCCCCACTGACGCCGCGCGTTTCCGGACCGGCTTCCACGCTCGGCACGGCAAGCCTGGCGCTCTCCGCCGACGAGCCGGCCAGGAGGTCGGCTGGCGGCTGATACACGATGGCCACCGTGATCGCGGCAAGCCCGCTCAGTGCCAAGACGGCGCGGCGACGAATCACAGCGATCCCCAACGGGCCTTCGTGCCGCGGACGTCGATGTGCACGAACGGTCCGTGGGCCGACGTGGCCTTGTAGATCCCGACGCCACCGGTGAGGTCGGGATGGGCGCGCTCGACGTTCTCGGCGGCCTGCGCCAATACCTTGGCATCGCGCGTGTCGACACGGCCGTCGCGATTGAGATCGCTCATCCAATCCCGATCTCCGTTCACGACGTAGACATCGGCGGCGTCGCCGTACTGGTGGCGGCTGTCCTGGACGCGCCCACCGGCGCCGACGCCCAGCTGATTGTACTGCGGCGTGCGAAAGCCGGACATCACGCGCAGACGGTGGGCGGGGACACCCATGCGGCGCAACTCAGCCAGCACCAGTTCGAGCTTGTCGACGAGCGGCTCGCGGAGCACAAGGTACTTGGGCCACACCGAGGCCTGATCCTTCGTGAGAAAATCGCGAAGCCGGAAATTCTCGGAGATCGGCGTGTCCTGATTGGACGCGGTCACCTCGAGAAAGCCGTCCGGATTGCCGTACGCGGCGGAACGCGCCGTCCGGCCTTCACTCGGGAACGAACCGATGCGATAGGCGCCGATACGGCCGCGCACCTTGTCGGCGAACGGACGCATCGTGATGAAATGGAACGAGCCCGTCGTGTCACTGGCGGCGTACACGCCAGCTCTTGCGATGGCGGTATCGCCGAACAGCTCACGGAGCAACGGAATGCCCGCAGCCCGTGCCGGGCTGAGGAACCGGGCCCGGAGCTTGCGACTCCGGCCCTTGAGTGAATCGAGCAGCGGAAGACGCGGGGGCGGCAACACGACGGTCGGTCGCGTTGCCGCGGCCGACGGCTCGGCAAAGCCCGGCCGCGCGACAAACGTGAGGCAAGCGCACGCTGCGGCGCCGGCCGCCGCAACAGCGAGCCGGGTCCATCGGGCGTGATGACGGCGCCGCGGGGAGGATGGAATCTCCCGGGCTGCCGGAGTCGGCGGTGTTTTCTCGGTCACGGATTCGGGTTCGGCACTCAACCTGAACACGATTGAGTGACAGTCTGGAAATATAGCCGACCCGGACCGTGTTGGATGTAGACCGGTGCGCCGACCGCAGCACACTCATACAGTTCTGCGAGCTCTGCGTTCCGCAATCTGACACATTCGTGGGTCACGGCCGGTCGGGTCGACCGGGGAGTCGGGATGCCGGGCGGCGCGGAGCCGACGGGCGGCGAGACCGCTCCCGTACGGATTGACCGACGCCGTGGTCATCGGGGCAAGTACGCCCGCAGGCCAACCTGGCGCGCATCCCCCCGGGGACGGCCAGGCTCAGGGTGTCTGAACCCGTTCCGACGTACCGTTCGGAGCCACACGCCGCGGGGCATGGTTGGCGACGGAACAGCGGTGCGACGGTGGTGTCGCGGTCGCAGCCCCCAGTAGATTCCGGCAGTGCAACCGGGTCCAACGATCCCATTTGATCTTCCTCTCGCCCATCGGACCGCCTGATGACCGCACGACCGGAACGTGCCGTTGCCCTCATCATCCTCGATGGGTGGGGCTATCGGGAAGAGCGTGAGTCCAATGCGATTCTGCTGGCGAACACGCCGAACTGGAATCGGATCTGGGGCCACCCGTCGCGCACGTTACTGACGGCGTCGGGGCGCGCGGTTGGACTACCCGACGGTCAGATGGGCAACAGTGAAGTCGGCCATCTCAACCTGGGCGCTGGACGGGTCGTGATGCAGGATCTGGTGCGAATCGGCAGTGCCATCGAGGATGGCCGCTTCCTCCGGAACCCGGCGCTGGTGCAGGCCTGTGATAGCCTGAAGGCATCAGACGGCACGCTCCATTTGCTTGGATTGCTGGGGGACGGCGGTGTGCATGCCCACGACGCCCACCTGCTGGCCCTGGTGGATCTGGCGCACCGCCGGGGTGTGCGGCGCGTCGTCGTGCACGCGATGCTCGACGGCCGCGACACGCCGCCGCAGTCCGCCATGCAATACCTGCGCGCCGCGCTCGACCGGATCGGCGATCGCGCGACGCTCGCGTCGGTGTCGGGGCGCTACTACGGCATGGATCGCGACAATCGCTGGGAGCGCACCGGCCTGTGGTATCGCGCGGCGGTCCAGGGCGACGCGCCCATCGAGTCCGATCCGCTGGCCGCGCTGCAGCGCGCCTACGACGCCGGCACGACCGACGAATTCGTCCCGCCGTATGTGATGGCCGGTCCCGACGGGGCGGCGGTCGCGCCGATGCGCGACGGCGATGCGCTGATCTGTTTCAACTATCGCAGCGATCGCATGCGGCAGACGTTGCGCGCGTTGGCGATGCCCGACTTCACCGGCTTCGACACCGGCGTACGGCCGGCGCTCTCCATCACGACGATGACGAGCTACGACGATGCGTTTCCGTTCCCGGTCGCGTTCGCGCCGCAATCGATGCGCAACCTGGTCGGCGAAGTGATCTCCGACGCGGGTCTTACGCAGCTCCGCATTGCCGAGACGGAGAAGTATCCGCACGTGACGTTCTTCTTCAACGGCGGACGCGACGAGCCGTTTCCCGGTGAAGATCGGCACATGATGCCGAGTCCCAAGGTCGCCACGTACGATCTGCAGCCGGAAATGAGCGCCGCCGGGGTGTGCGACATTTTGTGCGACGCGCTGGCCAATCGCACGCATGACTTCATGCTCTGTAACTTCGCGAACACCGACATGGTCGGCCACACCGGCTCCATTCCGGCGGCCATCCGCGCCGTGGAAACGGTCGATGCCTGCCTCGGTCGGATTCTCGACGCCGCCGAACAGGGCGGTGCCCGTTTAATCATCACGGCCGACCATGGAAACGCCGACCTCATGGTCGACCCGGTCACGCACCAGCCACATACGGCACACACCACGAATCCCGTGCCGTTGGTGCTGCTCGACCCTGATGCCACGGTGCCGCTCCGCGCGGGGGGGGCCCTGTGCGACGTCGGGCCCACGGCGCTCGCCTTGCTTGGCCTGACGTTGCCGCCGGAAATTACGGGTCGCGATCTGCGCGACCTCAGCGATCGCTCGCCCTCAGCCTCCCTGTGATGCCCGCTCTGTCTGCCCCTCTGTTGTCCACCATGTCCCCTGTGCGACGACTGCGCTCCCTTGCCCGCCTCGGGCTGGTGGTCCTCGGCAGCCTCACACCGGCGTTGGCCGCCGCGCAGGTGGGGAACCTCCCCGCCAACAGTCCTTTCGAAGATGTGAAGCTCGGGCAGAACCTCTCGATCATGGGCGGCTGGATGGCGATGAAGCGCGATCCGGCCGATGTCGCCGCGAAGTCCTCGCTGGCCGCCGCCCTGCGCTACGACATCGCGATCGGCGGACCGGCCTCACTGTATGTGCGGTATCTCCTCGCGCCGTCGGAACGCAAACTGCTGGCGCCCACGAACCCGCTGGCCACGCGCGTGATCGGCACCCCGTCGGTCACCACGCATCAACTCGACACCGGCCTCGATCTCGCGCTGACCGGCAAGAAAACGTGGCACCGCCTCATCCCGTCGATCAACGGCGGCGCCGGCGTGGTGAGCGACTTCGCCTCGGCGGACACCGGGTCGTATCGCTTCGGCACGAAGTTCTCGTTTTCGTACGGCCTCGGCCTGCGCTACCTCCCGCGCAAGGGGCCCATGATCCGGGTCGATCTCACGAACTTCATGTGGCAGTATGACTACCCTGACCGCTACTTCGTGAAGGCCTCCGATACGACGTCGGTACTCACCGACACCCGCAACCGTTCGGCGTGGCGCGGCGCGCGCACCGTCACGGTGGGCGTGACGCTCCCGCTCT
>CANGXK010000101.1 GCA_947457715.1 Gemmatimonadota bacterium | reverse complement strand
GCTGATCGGCCGGCGAGTGGTCGACCGACAACAGCTCGCGTGCCCGACGTGGCCAGGGATCGCCAAGATGCGTATCGATCCGGCTCTCCCAGTAACTGTGACCGAGCGCGGTCGTGCTTGAGGTCACCGCCAGCTGTCTCGGCACGAAAAAGTTGTGCGCGACGACGTCGGCCGCCAGATGTGCGAGATACCCCAGGCCGAAGGCCCGCAACGCCGGCGGCTCGGCCTGATCATGAATCTCGAGTCCGACCCGCCATGAATGACAATGGCGGCCGACCTCGGCGTACTTCTTCGCGATACTGGTATCCGCCGCAATCGAACCGTACAGAAAGTCGGTGGGATAGGCGGCCAGCAGCTCCGCGATCGTGGACGGCACGAGTGACAGATGGCGAAGGAGCGCATCGCCCAGAAACACGTGGGTGCCCGGAGTCCACGCCCAGGCGTCCGTCGGGAACAGCACCAGCGCCACGAGTACGGCGAGTCCCCCGGCAATCCAGGCACGGTGGCGTAGGAGCACGGAGCGCTCAGTCTTCGTCGTCGTCGACATCCACAGGGGCAGGAGTACGACGTGGCCGAGGGTGACTCAACCCCGCCGTCAATTCGCTCGCGCCGACGCGAACGCCGCGAATGGCCGATACGGCCGAAAGTGCGGTGTCTTCCAGCTCGTCCTGGAGCACATCGAGGACCGCGTTCACGTCGTCCACGCGCCGCGCCGTCCGGTCCGCAGCATCGAGCAATTGCTCGCTCAGCGCTTCGGCGGCATCGGAGACCCGCTCCACATCAGTCCGGAGCATCGACACGACTTCGCGGGCATCGCCCACGATGGCGGTCGCGTTCGCCAGCAACGGCTTGGTCTCCGTCGTCAGGCGATCGACCGTCTCGTTGAACTTGTGCACACCGGCGCGCAGCGAGAGGATCAGTAGGATCGTCGCGATCAGCACGCCGATGCCGAGAATCAGCACGACGATCTGGAGGACACCGCTCGTCCACTCCAGCATGCCACGCTCGGGTATGGTGCGGGCGATGATGGTGTCCGGGAATGCGGCGGCCTGCAGGAGCCGCGCAGACAGCGCACTGACAAGGGTCATGGTAGTGATCTAAGGGTTTCCCGCGGGGGCGGGAAGGGGGGACCGCCGATGACCGACCGTGGCGGGGAGTGCGTGACGCATTCGCGGCTGCTATCCTTCCGATCGCCCGACCGCTCCGCTCAATCGCCGCGTTCAACCCCGAGTACATGTCCGCCGTCCAGTTCATTGTCGAAGGGGGTCAGCGCCTCAGCGGCTCGATCCGTCCAGCCGGCAATAAGAATGCCGCGCTGCCGATCGTCGCCGCGACGCTCCTGACCGACCAGCCGGTGCAGCTCCATAACGTCCCGCGGATCCGTGACATCGAGACGCTCGTGGAGCTCGTGCGCACGACGGGGGCGACGTGCGAGTGGAACGGCCCGAACTCGCTTCACGTGCATGCCCGGTCGGTCCAGGCGACGGATCTGGATCCGCAGATGTGCGCGCGCATTCGGGCGTCGATCCTGCTGGCCGCGCCGTTGCTCGCCCGCTGCGGCACCGTCACGCTCTCGCCGCCTGGCGGTGACGTCATCGGGCGCCGTCGGCTCGATACCCACTTCCATGTGCTGCAGGCGCTTGGCGCCGAGTATGAGCTCGGGGAGCGGTTTCGCTTTACCACGAAGGGGCTGACCGGGGCCGATGTGTTTCTCGATGAGCCGAGCGTCACGGCCACCGAGAACGCCCTCATGGCGGCCGTCGCAGCGACGGGGCGGACCGTGCTCCGCAATGCGGCCAGTGAACCGCATGTGCAGGATCTGGCGCGCTTCCTCGTCGCACTTGGTGCGCGTATCGACGGCATCGGTTCGAACGTGTACACGATTGACGGCGGCCTGCCCCTCGGGAGCGCAACGCACGAGATCGGCCCGGACCACATCGAAGTCGGGTCGTTCATCGGGCTCGCGGCCGTCACCCGGTCGACCCTCCGCATCGAGCGCGCCGGTGTCGAACATCTGCGCAGCACGCTCATGGGGTTCGAGCGCCTCGGCATCTCGTGCGTGATCGAAGGGCCTGACCTGATCGTCCCCGCAGAGCAGTCTCGGGTGATCCAGAGCGATCTCGGCGGGCATGTTCCAAAGCTCGAAGATCAGCCCTGGCCAGCATTCCCCGCTGACGTCATGTCGATCGCGATCGTCACCGCCACGCAGTGCGACGGCATGATTCTCATGCATGAAAAAATGTTCGAGTCGCGCCTCTACTTTACCGACAAGCTGGTGAGCATGGGCGCACGCATCGTGCTCTGTGATCCGCACCGCGCCATCGTTTCCGGTCCCACGAGGCTCCGCGGCAGCACGGTGGAGTCGCCGGACATCCGTGCCGGTATGGCCATGCTTCTGGCGGCGCTGTGCGCCGATGGCACGAGCGTGATCAACAACGCCCAGCAGATTGAGCGCGGCTATGAACGGATCGAGGAGCGACTCGGGGCCCTCGGAGCCAGGATCCGTCGTGTGGAACTGAGCGCACGCTGAGGCGCGATCACGCGATGAGCACGAGGAGCCTGGGGTTCGCCGAGGCGGTTGAGGGCCTGCCGGACGGGGTGTTGGCGTGGACGACGAGCCGAGCCGACGGGTCCTACGGTCTGGGATCGACCGAGCCGGTGGTCGAGGTGATGGAACGGTGGGCCGGCTTGCAGGACCGGCTCGCCTCCCTCGGTGTTCAGCGTCTCGCCACGGCCCATCAGGTCCACGGAGCCGCCGTGGCGCGGCATGGCGACGGCTGGCATGGATGGCTCCGTCTTCGTGGCGTCGACGGCCACGTCAGTGCCACGCCCGGCACGGCTTTAGCCGTCACCATCGCCGATTGTACGCCGGTATTCGTCGCGCACCCGGCCGGCGGCATTGCCGCCCTGCACGCCGGCTGGCGAGGGACCGCCGCGCGCATCCTCGATGTCGGGCTCGATCTCCTGGAAACCTTGGGGTTCCCCGCCGACGAGTGTCATGTCCATCTGGGGCCCTCGATCTGTGGGCCATGCTACGAGGTGGGACCTGAGGTCTTGAGCGCGGTGTACGGCCTCCCGGTCAACTCGACGGGGCAACTCGACGTGCGGCAGGTCCTGCACGATCAGGCGGCGCGGCGCGGCGTGACGAGGGTGACGAGCAGTGAGGCGTGCACGCGCTGCCATCCAGACCGCTTTTTTAGCCATCGGGGCGGCGATACGGGGCGGCAACTGGGCGTCATTGCGCTCCAGTCATCTTGACCTTGCAGGTGGTGGGGCGTAGCTTACGGGTCTAAGTACTCCTTCGTGACTTTCGCCCGCTCAGCGCGGGTGGGTGAAGTGTGGGGATGGTCCCCGCACTTTTTTGTTCTTCGGTGTTTGGTTTTTTCTGGTTTTCTACTGGAGATGTGCAGGTGGGCGAGACAGTCGAACCCATTGTCGCACAAGAGCTTGACACGCTCGGCTTCGATTTGGTAGAGCTACGTCGCGGGGGCTCACGCTCCCGCCCGGTGCTCGAAATCCGTATCGACCGGCGCGATGGCACGAAGGTGACGATCGAAGACTGTGCCCGTGCATCCCGCGCGGTTGAAGCGCGCTTGGAGGCGCAGGCATTAGTCGGAGAGCAGTACGTATTGGAAGTTTCTTCGCCGGGCGCAGACCGGCCGTTGAAAACCGCTGCCGACTGGCGCCGCTTTGTGGGGCGTCGGGCAACGGTGACGAGCGGCGCGCTGGCGGGTGGTAAACAGGAAGTCGAGATCCTTGCGCTGGATGGCGAGGAAGGCGCTGAAGTCGCGCTGGTGCGTGATCCGAAAGGACGGGAGTTCCAACTCCCGCTCGCCGAGGTCACCCAAGCGCGATTGGCGTTTCACTGGAAACGATAGGGGAGACGGATGGCCGGATCAGCGGAGATTCTCGCAGCATTCCGTGAACTGTCGAATCTGAAGCAGATCACGCGCGAGGAGCTGCACGGGCTTCTCCAGGACGGCATTCATGCCGCCCTGGCAAAGAAGCACGGGGCCAACGTGCAGGCAGAAGTCGAAATCAACGAGGAGAAGGGCGCTATCCGCATCGTGCTGCTCAAGACGGTGGTGGAAGAGGTGACCGATGCTGCCCGTGAAGTCCCGCTCGAGGAAGCGCGGTTCATGGACCCCGAATTCCAGATCGGCGACGTCATGGAAACCGAGGTCGACTTCAATGAATTCGGCCGCACCGCCGTGCAAGCGGCAAAGCAGCGGATCGTGCAGCGGGTGCGCGAAGGCGAGCGTACTCGCATTCGCGATGAGTTCTCCGGTCGGGTCGGTGACCTCCTCTCCGGGGAAGTGCAGCAAATCGAGCGTGGCAAACTGGTGATCATGCTCAATAAGTTCCGTGAGGCGGAAGCGATCATTCCGTATCGCGAGCAGAATCATCGCGAGCATTACCATCAGGGAGAGCCGGTCCGGGCCGTCCTCAAGCGCGTCGAAGACACGCCGAAGGGGCCGCGTCTGGTTCTCAGTCGCTCCGATGCCTTGTTCGTCCAGGCGCTATTCAAGCTCGAAGTGCCGGAGATTCAGCAGGGTATCGTTGAGATCAAGGCGGCCGCTCGTGAAGTGGGCAGCCGCACCAAGATTGCCGTCACGTCCCGTGATGATGCCGTCGATCCGGTCGGCGCCTGCGTTGGCCTGAAGGGATCGCGCGTGCAGGCGGTGGTGAACGAACTCGGTGGCGAACGCATCGATATCGTACCGTGGTCGCCCGATCCGGAGCGTTTTGCCAAGTTGGCGCTCGCCCCGGCCCGCGTCGCCCGCGTGTTCAGTGATGCGATGTCCCGCACCATTCAGGCCGTGGTGGACGAAGACCAGCTGTCGCTGGCCATCGGCCGTAACGGGCAGAACGTGCGGCTCGCGTCCGAGTTGACCGGATGGAAAATCGACCTGTATTCGAGCCGCGAGTGGATGGAGAAGGGGGGAGAGGCGCCGCTCTTCGCGCCGCTGCCGGACGAGGAAGAAACAGATGTGCCGTTGAATGAGATCGAAGGACTCGAAATCGGCACCGTCGCTGTTCTGGCGGAGGCTGGTCTTCGTACCCTGAACGATATCCTCGATCTCGATCGAGACGATCTCTTGCGTTTGCCGGGCATCGCTCCCGAAGAGGCTGATCGGATCATGGCCATCATCGATGAGCTCACCACGGAAGATGAAGGCGAAGCTGGGAACCCTGGCGAGTGATCGATGATCCCCGCCAAGCGCTGACGCTCGACGACACGGTGCGCCGCAAGGTGCTCGGATTGATCGGGCTTGGCGCCCGCGGTCGGCTCATTGTGGTGGGCGCCGAACGCGTCGCCATTGAAGCAGGGAAAGGAAAAGTGGTGCTGGCGGTGGTCGCGAGCGATGTCTCGCGCCATTCGCTGGAGAAGGTCGTGCCGGTCCTTCGGGCCCGGCGCATCGAAACGTTGGAGTGGCCGAGTGCGGCCGAGCTGGGCGGTGCTGTCGGGCGGGATACGACAGCGGCGATCGGGATTGTAGATCAAGCGCTGGCGCGCGGTATCCGTAGCGCCGTGGCCGGGGCAACCTCGGCAGGCGACGCGACGCGCGTTTCGCGTTAGGAGGACGGGTTGAGCAAGCTTCGTGTGCATGACATGGCGGGTGAGTTCGGTATCTCGGCTGACGAGGTGATCGGACTGCTGCGCCAGATGGACGTTCCAGTTCGCAGCCATTTGTCGCTGCTGACCGACGATCAGGTTTCCCGTATTCGCGCCCGCTGGGAGCGAGAGAAGCGTGTGCGCGCGGAAAAGGCGCAGCCTGCTCCGGCCGCGGCGCCGCGCCGTCGACGCACGGGGGCGGCCGCCACCGAAGCCGTCGCGCCGGCCCCGGAGGTGGAGGTGGCTGCGACGACCGTGCGTCGTCGTCGCGCCGCCGAGATCGACGTCCACGCCGCCGAGGCCGCCGCCGCGATCCACACCGACGTCTCCCAGGAGCACGCGCTGGCACCTGAGGCGGCTCCGGCGTTCGTGACGGCCGTTGCACCGGCCCCTGCACCGGCTGAAATGCCCCTCGTCTCTGAACGGGTCGAATCAGCCCCCGTTGTCCCGGTGCCTGTTGCCCCGGCGCCCGTTGCCCCGGCGTCCGTTGCCCCAGGGCCCGTTGCCCCAGCGCCCGAAGTGCGCGCGGACATCGAGCCTGTCTCCGTCGAACGCGCCGCTCAACTCGCCGCCGCCGCCGCTGAAGCCGCCGCCGCTGAAGCCGCGGCCGCCGCCGCCGCACGTGCGGTGCGGGCCGTCGTCGCTCCGCCTGCGGCGCCGAAGCCAAAGCCGGTGTTTGTCGACCGCAAGACGACCGTCCCCGCCCCCAGCGCACCGAATCCGGTGCTCGGTGTCGACCGTCCGATGGCCACCAGGCCATCGGTCCCGCCGTCAGCACCCGCGACGCCCGCAGTGGTGGCATCCGTTCCACCTGCGGCGCCGAGCAGCGCCGCACCCGTCGTGCCGCTGCCCGCCGATCGGCCGCGTCCGCGGCCCGTCGTGCCTGGCGCCCCGCGCCCCGGCCGCATGGGCGGTTCGCCGAACTTCGGTGGCGCGCGTCCCATCGCTTCAGCCGCCCCCGGTGGCGGTCTGGGGCAGGGACAGCGCCGTGATGATCGGCGCCCGGGCGGCCCGCAGGGCGGTCAGGGTGGAGTGACCGGTGGTGGCCAAAGTGGCCAGCCTGGTCAGGGTGGGCAGGGAACGGGAATGGCGGCCAGTGCCCAGAGCCAGCAGCGCCGTGGCAAGAAGGGCAAGCGTGGGGCCGTCGATCAGGAAGCTGTGTCGGCCAACATCACGAAGACGATGACCGCCATGCGCGGTGCACCGACGCGTGGCCGCGGCGGCCGTCGTTTCGGCGCCGACATGCGGGCCGAGATGGAGGAGCAGCGCGTCGCCGCGGTGGAGAAGGAACGCAAAACCGTCCGCGTCAACGAGTTCATCACTGTATCCGAACTCGCGAAGATCCTCGGCGTCTCCGCCACACAGATCGTCGGCTTCGCGTTCAAGACGCTCGGCCTGATGGTCACGATCAACCAGCGCCTCGACTTCGACCAGATCGAACTGATCGCCGGTGAGTTCGGCTTCCAGGCGGTGAAGGAAAGCGATTACGCGGCGGATCTGCAGGAAGAGCAGGTAGTGGATGCGCCGGAAGACCTCCGTTCGCGCCCGCCCGTCGTCACGATCATGGGTCACGTCGACCATGGTAAGACGTCGCTGCTCGACTATATCCGGAAGGCCAACGTGGTCGCTGGCGAGGCCGGCGGCATCACGCAGCACATCGGTGCGTATCACGTGGAGGTCGCCAACAAGCGCACCATCACGTTCCTCGACACCCCGGGTCACGAAGCGTTTACCGCTATGCGTGCCCGCGGTGCGCAGGTCACCGACATCGTGGTCATCGTCATTGCGGCCGACGACCAAGTCATGCCGCAGACCGTCGAAGCGATCTCGCATGCGAAGAGCGCCGGCGTGCCGATCATCATTGCCATCAACAAGGTCGATCTGCCCACCGCGCAGATCGCCAAGGTGAAGCAGGACCTGCTGCAGCACGACGTCGTGCTCGAAGATTTCGGCGGAACGGTGCTGCATTCCGAGATCTCGGCGAAGAAGGGAACTGGTGTCGACGAACTCCTCGATCAGATCCTGCTGCAGGCGGACATTCTCGAACTCAAGGCCAATCCGTCGCGTCGTGCGGTCGGGTCGGTGGTCGAAGCCCAGCTCGACCAAGGTAAGGGACCGGTCGCGACCGTCCTCGTGCAGAATGGCACGCTGAAGGTCGGTGACGACTACATCTGCGGCATCTACTCCGGCCGCGTGCGCGCCATGCTCGACGAGCGTGGCAAGCCCGTGAAGTCGGCTGGCCCCGCCATCCCGGTGCAGATTCTGGGACTCAGCGGTGTGCCGATGGCCGGCGATCAGTTGCTCGTGGTCGAAGACGCCTCCGAAGCGCGCGATATCGCGCAGCGTCGGGAACGTCTCGATCGTGAAGCGAAGAGCCGTCGCAGCACCCGTGGGTTGGTGTCGCTCGAAGACTTCATGTCGCAGACCAGCGCCGGCCAGAAGCGTTCGCTGCGATTGGTCATCAAGGCCGACCAGGGCGGCCCGGCCGAAGCACTGGCCGATGCCCTCGGTCAGCTCTCCAACCCCGAAGTGCAGGTGGAAATCCTGCACCGCGGTGTCGGTGCGATCGCAGAGACGGACATCCTGCTCGCGAAGGCGTCGGGAGCCATCATCATCGGCTTCCACGTCCGCCCGGACAACAACGCCCGCGCCGCAGCCGAGCGCGAAGGCGTGGATATCAAGCTCTATCGCATCATTTACGAGGCCGTGGCCGACGTGAAGGCCGCCCTCGAAGGCATGCTGCGGCCGGAGTCGCGCGAAGTGGTGTACGGCGAAGCCGAGGTGCGCGAAACGTTCAAGGTCGCGCGCATCGGAACGATCGCCG
>CANGXK010000100.1 GCA_947457715.1 Gemmatimonadota bacterium | reverse complement strand
TCTGGCCACGATGAACCGCCGCTACACGGTGCGTTTGGATTCCATCTGGGCGCCGATCTCGAAGCGGTTCGCCGACCTGCCCGAGCGGTACGAGCATGACGACATTTACGCGCAGTACGTGAAGGCGCGGGAAGCGAGCATCGACATCCTGCGCAAATACGCGCCGGCGGTGAAGGCGCTGCTCACCGACGTCCAGCGTCGCAAGCTGCCGCCGTTCGTGGCCAGCGCGCTCGACGATCGCTACCTCAAATCGATCCGCACGACCACGTCGGGCGGTGGTGGCGGCATGATGCTTCCCGGCGGCGGCGCGATGATCATGGGCGGCGGCATGGGCGGCGGGACACAAACCATCATCATGCGCCAGTGATTTCATCGACCGCTTCACACGCTGTTCTTTCTTGGTTCAACCTCACTTACAGACCCGCATTCATGACTCGATATCGCGCTTCCCTGCTCACCCTGACCGCGCTCGCGATGGCGCCGGCGCTGGGCGCGCAGGCCTTGGGGCCGCAGGCGCGTCCCCCCATCCGGCAACTCGGTGCGGTGCACGCCAGCACCACTGATTCGCTGGGCATGGTGAACAACGTGCGGGCGTTGCCCGGCGGCCGATTGCTGATCAACGATGCCACGAGCCGTCGTGTGCTACTAGTCGACTCGACGTTCACGACGATCAGCATCGTGGCGGATTCCACGAGCAGCACGGCGAATGCGTACGGCCCGCGTTCGGGCAGTCTGATCGCGTTCCGTGGGGACTCCACGCTGTTCGTCGATGCGGCGTCGCTGTCGATGCTGGTGATCGACCCCGCGGGCAAGATCGGTCGTGTGATGTCGGTGCCGCGCTCGCAGGACGCGATGATGCTGGCCGCCGGTGGACTCGGCACCGGCGCCTACTACAGCAACGGCTATCTGGTGTACCGCGGCATGCCCGGGTTCCGCATGCAGATGAGCGCGAGCGGAGCGCCCACGATGCCCACGGTCGCCGATACGATGGCGATCGTGCGCGTGAATCTGCAGTCGCGTGCGGTGGACACGGTGGGATTCATCAAGATCCCGAAGACGAACACCAACATGACGCGCAGTGACGACGGCAAGATCAACATTTCGATCGAAGTGAATCCGCTGCCGGTGGTCGACGACTGGGTCGTCACCTCGGGCGGCGACATCGCCCTGATCCGCGGCAAGGACTATCACGTGGACTGGATGTCGCCCGACGGTACGCATCGGTCGTCGGCCAAGATGGCGTTCGACTGGAAGCGTCTGTCCGACGAGCAGAAAGTGGCGCTGATCGATTCCGTGAAGGCGATCCGCGATCGCGCGGCGGCGGCGAATCCCGGAGAGGGGAACCAGATGGCGGCGGCATTCGGCGCGGCGCTGGGCACCGGTGGCGCGGCTGGCGGCGCGGCGCCGCAGATGGTCATGCGGTTCGAAGCCCGCGGTGGCCCTGGCGGCCCCCCGGGCGGCGGGGCGGCACCGCAGATCATGGCCCCACAAATCAACTACGTCTCACCCAGCGAGCTGCCCGATTATCAGCCCGCGTTCTTCGCCACCAGCGCCAAAGCCGACGACGACGGCAACATCTGGATCCGCACGATTCCCACGAAGCCGACGCCCGGCGGCGCGGTGTACGATGTGGTCAACGCCAAGGGCGAAGTGGTGGATCGGGTGCAGATCCCCGAGAATCGCACGATCGTCGGCTTCGGCCCGGGCGGCGTGGTAATTCTCGCGGCGCGTGACGGCATGACGACGAAGTTGGAGCTGGCGCGGACTAAGTAGGGCTCGGCGAGGCCGGCAACGGCAACGGCCAGAACACGGAAGCCGCGGATCACACGGAAACAGCACGGATAAGCAAACAGCGCTCTTGGCTTATCCGTGCTGTTTCCGTGTGATCCGCGGCTTCCGTGTTCTGGCTGTTAAGGCTGTTATCGATCCTCGAGCAGCACGTCGCGCACGGCGCTGCGGCACAGCCGTTCGTCGCTGCGACAGAAGCTGGTGCGCAGGGTCCCGCGGATGGGCAGCGCTGACCGGGCCACCATGACAGACGCGCGCTCCACGAAGTAGGCGCTGTCTTCGGTGACGGTCGGGGCACGCAGCAGGAATCGACGGCCGTCGGTTCCTTCAATGACGGGGGGCAGCAGCGCATTCACGCGCGCCCCGGGTTCGACCGAGATGGTGAACCGTACGGAGTCGGTACCGAAGGCGAGATCGAGATCCGGTGGCACGACATCCCGTAGCTCTTTCGCCAGCTGGGGCAGCTGCGGAAGCACCGAAACGATCGGCGTACCGGTCTGCGGCTCCGGTGCCGGTGCCCGATCGCCGGCACAGCCGACCAGACCGAGAGCGGTCAGGGCAAGCAGACGGTGCCGGCGGGTGGCGCGGAGAATCGACATACCTTCAAGCTAGCGCGTTCAGTTCCCGGCAGGGCGACGCGGCGGCGCGGGCAGCGTGCCCTTGTTCGCGGTGGCCTTCTCGATAGCCTCGATCGTGACCTTCGTCCGGAACTCCACAATCTGCTTCGCCCACTCTGTCGCCTTCTTGCGGTCGGCGAGTGACACGCCGTTGATCGTCAGCAATTTCGCTTTCACGCGTTCGTCATAGCGAATCGATTTCGGATCGTCGATGAACATGTTGAGCGAAATCTCTGGGTCATCGTGCAGCCCTTCCGCCACCGTTTGGTGGATGCCGTACTGCTCCATGTGCTTCGCGACGCTGGCGTAGTCGTAGTACTCCTGAATGTGGGCCACGATCGGCGAGCCCTGCCAGAGCTTCGTGACTGAATCGGCCACCCAGCGCTGTCCGGCCTGATTGCCACCGCTGTCACCGATCAGGAAGATCTTCGTGAAACCGTGCGCCTTGAGGCTGTGCACCAGATCGGTGAGCACGTTGCGATACGTCTCTTCGCGCATGCTGATGGTGCCGGGCGATGCCATATGGCTGGTGGCCGGACTGATGCTGCCCTCGGGCACAAACTTGAGAATCGGCGCGCAGAGCGCATTGCCAAGCTTGCGCGCGATCGCCTCGCAATTGGTGTGCAAGACGTAGTTGTGCTTGCCCGTGACGAGCCACGGACCGTTCGGCTCCATACCACCAGTGCTGATAATTGCGGTGGTCTTGCCGGCCTTCAGGGCGTCGCGCACGTCCATCCACGTCATCTCCTCCATCCACACCGTGTTCGGTGCGGGGAGCGGATTGACCGCATCGACGCAATTGTACGGATTCGCGGCGCAGGCGCCACCCCCCATATCCCGAGGGTCACGTGGCGCGCGCGCTTGGGCTGACGCCGTGCTGCTGAGCGCCACGGATGACACGGCGCTGGCCAGCACGGCACCCAGGATTGAGACGCGGAGTGCGACGCGCTGTGGGGCGCGCGAGAGAATGCCTCGGGTCATGGCGGTGCCTCGGAACTGTTGAACGGTAGGAGTACTCAGGGGTCATACACGGGTGGATGCGGGACGATGCCGCCGAAATCGTCACTTCGCCAGAGCGGACAGCGCGTAGAATGCGTATAGTGTCGCAGGGCGCGTGAACGACGCGTCCCCGATCGACTCCCACCTCCCGGACACCATGGCCCTCCCTGTCCGCCCGCGCGCCGTTCTGGCGCTGACATGCACGGTTGCCCTCATCGCCACCGCGCCGCTTGCGGCACAAAGCGCGTCCTCGTCGGCGTCTGCTCCGACCCTCACGCTCGCCGAAGTGCGCGCGTTGGTGGAAGCGCACCTGATCGTCTCCGCCATTCACGACTCGAGCGACAACAAGGCGGCGCAGCAGAAGAACAAGACGAAGGAGGCGCAGCTCGAACTGCAGCAGAAGAAGCGCGAGATGATCACCGAAGCCCTCGCCAAGAAGGGGATGGCCGACTCGGTCTTCTCCAAGCGGCGCTTTTTGGTGAGCAGCAACGCGACACTTCGGGCGCAGTTTGACAGCATCCTGTCGGTCGTGACCGGTGCGCCGCTACCCGGCATCGTCGCCGCCGCACCACTGGCGCCGGGGGCCGTGCCCGCGTCGTCGCTTCCGCCGGGGCTCGTCGGCACGCATCTGGGCCATGTGGTGTCGAGCTTCATGGGCACGCCCGACAAGTCGGGGTTCCTGCCAATGGCGCTGGCCGAGGCGAAGATCGCCGCGCAGCATGCCGCGTTCGCGGCGCGGACGCCGGACAATCTGCAGACCATGCAGACGCACGCCGTGCACGTGATTCATGCGATCGACCCCACGCAGGCGCCGAGCGGCCCCGGCAAAGGCTTCGGGATGAAGCGCGCAGCCGGTGGCATTGCGCAGCATGTGGAGCTGGCCGCCAAGGAGCCGACGGCGTCGGCGAACGTGAAGGCGCACGCCACACACATCGCCACGGCCGCCCGCAGCGCGATGGCGCGCGGTGATCAGGCGATCGCGATCGCCAAGCAGATTCAGACTGCAACCACGGCGGCCGCGGCGGCGGCGCTCGTCTCGCAGTTGGTCTCGATCTGCGATCAGCTCACCGCGGGCTCCGACAACAACGCCGACGGACGCATCGGCTGGGGTGACGGCGAAGGGGCGCTGCAACAAGCCCAGGATCACATGGGGTTGCTGCTGGCCGGCGAGAAGAAGCCCTGAAACAGCCCTAACGACAATGCGGCGCCGTCACGAATGACGGCGCCGCATTGTTTTGTCGGACGGACTGCCTCGGACGGACGGCCGAGGATCAGCAGGCCACGCAGCGATGGCTGTTCTTGGCGCCCAGCTTCTCGAGCAGCTGGATCGTCTCGGGGAACGGACGCAGACGCTGCACGGGACCGTTCGCCATGTCCACCGTGGTCATGCCATTGCGGGCCACGGCCTTCGGATCGGCGCCTTTGCTCACGAGATATTTGATCATGTCGTTGTCGCCGCGCGCGGCCGCGTGGTGCAACGGCGTGTAGCCGTTCACGTCGCGCTGGTTCACGTCGGCATGCAGCACCTCGACCACGTACTTCATGGCCGGCATCCACCCGTCGGCAGCATGCCGATGGGAGTTGCCAGCGAAGCCGTTACCGTAGCCGACGCCGGCCACCGCATGAATCGGATAGACACCGATGCCGGGCGGTACCGCTTTCGAGGCGGAGTCGAGGTCAGGTGGAACCACAAACGCCCCAGGCAGTTCACCCGGACCACCCGCGCCACCGGCACCGCCCGCGATCCGCGCCCGATTCGCGCGATTGGCCGCCACCGGACGTACCGACGGCAGCGTGTCGATGGCCCCACGGTCCTTCAGCATCTTCATCGCATCAACGTCAACCGCGTACGCCGCGCGCCAGAACGGCGTGGTGCCGTCGAGCGCTTCGAGGCCGCAGTTGGCGTTGCCGCAGTTGTTGAAAGCGAAGAACCACAGGTTCTTCTTGAGACGGACGTTGGGATCCGCCCCGGCCGTCAACATCGCGTCCATCAGTTCGAGGTGCGTGACCTTCTGCGTCTGCACGGCCTGCGGCTGCGGGTAGCGCGAGCGCGGCGCCCACATCGTGTTCAGCGCGGCATACAGCGGCGTGAGCCCGGCACTGCTGCCGATCTTCACATTCGCGCCGCGCTTCACGAGCGCCATCGCCAGATCGAAGTGACCGTTGATCGCCGCCATGAGCAGCGCGGTGGTGCTGTCACTGGTGGTGACTTCATCGATCTTCGCACCACCCTCGAGAATGGCCAGCGCCGCATCGATGTTGCCCTGACGCGACGCATGGTGCAGCGCCGTCATGCCGCCCATGCTGCCCACCGTCGCTTCGTAGCCGGCCACCTGCCCTTCGAACAACTCGGCCGTCTCGGTGGCCTTGGCCACCGGACCTGCGGAGAAGAGCGCACGACCGGCTTCGATCGCTTGCTGGATCTGCGCCGCCGTGAGGTCGGTGGTCGGCGGAGCCGCCACACCGATCTTGTAGCCACGCAGCGCCGGATCGGCCTTCGGTGCGGGAGCGGCCGCAACAGCCGGAGCCGCCGCAACAGCCGGAGCGGCCGCAGGAGCCGCAGCGGGTGCCGCAGCGGGTGCCGCCGCAGGAGCTGGAGCCCGAGCAGGAGCAGGAGCGGGCGCCGCCGCAGGAGCCGGTGCCGCCATACCCGCTGACGCGACCGCGCGACTGCGCGCCGCCGCCGCATCGGCCATCAACTTCTCCGCCGCCTTGGCCGAGGCATCGATGATCGAGTCGCGTGTCTTCTGCGGGAGATACGAGAAGAGCACCTCGTTCCGCTTCTTCGCCGCCGCCTGCTGACGCGACAGCTCTTCGGTGAGATCGACCATCTTGGTGCGGATCGACGCATCGGCGCCGCCGGCCAACAGCGCACGCGCGGCATCGCCACGGTTCTCGGCCGCCGCGAACATCAGCGGCGTCTGTCCCCACGCCGACTCACGCGCGTTGGGATCGGCCTTCTTCGCCAGCAATGCTTTCACCGACGCCGCATCGCCCGCCGACGCCGCGAGGTGCATGGCCGTCGCCCCCGTGGACGTGAGCGTCTTCGCATCGGCGCCGGCCGCCAGCAAGGCCTGCACCACGGCACCGTGTCCCGCACGGGCCGCCACATGCAGCGGCGTGTAGCCACCGTTCTTTGTGGTGCCAGTGAGCTTCGCGCCCGAACGCAGCAGCAGCGCGGTCATCGCGATGTCACCGCGATCGGCCGCCCAATGCAACGCGGTCATGCCGTCGCCCTGCGCCACGTTCACATCGTTCTGCTGGGCGAGCAGCGCGCGCACCTTCGCCATGTCACCCTGCATCGCCGCTTGCGCGACCGCCGGGGCCACGCGCGTCTCACGCACGGCCGGCTTCGCACTCGCGACGCTCACCACCGCCTTCGCATCCTGTGCCGCGACCGGAGCCAGCGCGCCGGACAACAGCACGAGCGCACCGGCCACTCCGATCCGGACTCCGTTTCGATCGATCATGGCTCGTCTCAGGCGTAGAGCGCGAACGGCGACAGGCTGTCACCGAAGCTCGGGACTTCGATGTTGTACTTGTGCAGCAGCGACAGCATGACGTCGGCCATCGGCGTGCCGTCCGGCGCGCGGAGGTGCGTGCCACCCGGCACCAGATTCGCATCGCCGCCCATCAGCAGCAGCGGGCAGCGGCGATGGTTGTGGATGTTGCCGTCGGCCATCGGCGAACCGTACATGATCGTCGTGTTGTCGAGCATCGTGCCGTCGCCTTCCTTCGTCTCCTCGAGGCGCTGCAGGAAGTACGGCAACATCGACATGTGGTAGCGGTTGATCTGATTGAACTCGAGGATCGCCGACTCGCGGCCGCCATGGTGTGACGACGGGTGGAAACCCTTGTTCGTGCCGGACTCCGGATACACGCGGCTTGAGGCGTCGCGGCCGGTCTTGAACGAGAACACGCGCGTCATGTCGGACTGGAACGCGAGCACCTGAATGTCGAACATCAGCTTCATATGCTCTTCGAACGAATCGGGCACGCCGGCCGGTGCTTCCGGCAGAGCGCGCTCGTCGCCGCTGGCGTTTTTGGCTTCAACCATCTGAATGCGACGCTCGAGTTCACGCACGTTCTCGAGATACTGATCGACACGACGACGATCGGTAGCGCCAAGTTCGCGCTTGAGCGACGACATCTCACCGACGACCCAGTCGAGAATGCTGCCGTTATCCTTACGACGCGCCGACCGATCGGCGTTGCTCGAGCCGGCACCGAACAGCAGGTCGAACGCGGCGCGCGGGTTGCGGATCATCGGCAGTGGCTCGGTGGGCGAGGCCCAGCTGATCGTGTCGGTGTACGCGCACGCGTAATTGTAGTAGCAGCCGCCGGCCTGATCGAGATTCTCGATGCACAGCTGCATCGACGGGATCGGCGTGTCCTGTCCGATCTTGCGCGCCACGATCTGGTCGAACGACGTGCCCACGTACAGGTCGGAGCCCTGCGTCTGCTTGGGGTGCGACTGCGTGAGGAACACCGCGCTGGAGCGGAAGTGATCGCCGCCGATTTCCGGCGCGTCGAACGCTTCGGCCATGCGCACGTCAGTGTTGCTGATGATCGACATCTTGTGCTTCCACGCTTCCATCGGCGCCAGCGCGCCTTCCGGATTGAGCGTGAAGTCGCGACCGACACCCTTCGGCGCCCACAGATACTTTGAGGCACCCCACGTGTTCGAGCCGGCGGCACCGTGCACCGATTCGATGGTGACCAGGCGCTTGTGACCGGTGAGCGGCGCACCGGCGCCGCCGACCTTGGCCAGGAAACGACCGGCCGGTTCCATCGCATCGAGATACGGGAGTGCGATGACGGCACTCATGTTTCGCAGGAACGTGCGGCGCGGCAGGGCCTTCTGCGTCATAAACGACATGGGACAGTCTCCTTAGGTAGTCGGATCAGTTATGTGACGCATCAGCCGAGACCGGCTCGGCGCGCTTGCTATGGAAGGCCTTGCTGTTCACTACACCCATCACGAACGATGAAAACTTGTACTTGTTCCGCTCGGCGTCACGCGTGATGGTGCGCACCGT
>CANGXK010000099.1 GCA_947457715.1 Gemmatimonadota bacterium | reverse complement strand
GGATTCTATAAGAAATGCGGTGAAGGACGAGCAGTGCGGAGCGGATTGACGCGAGTTCGACGGCTTGATGCGGACGTGTCAGGATTTTTGTGTGCGAGGCGCGAGGTCAAGCGGGGCGCGTCGGTGAACGCGCACCGCGCGGCGCTGACCCGCCGCGGAACCGGTGGCCGGCCCCGCGCCCGCAGCACCGCTGCTGTGCGTGGGGCGGCGGCTCGTGCGCCTAGCGTGGTGATGCCGACCGGTCAGCGCATCACCCCGAGGTCCTGCAACACCCGCTGGGCCGCATTGTGTCCCGCCGCGCCGATGACCGAACCGGCGGGGTGGGTGCCGGCGGAGCAGGAGTACAATCCGTCCACCGGCTGACGGTACGGCACGCGGTCCGAAAAGCCGAAGGCGTTGTCCACGTGGTGAATATGCCCACGCGTGATGCCGAAGTGCTTTTCGATGGCCGCCGGGTGCAGCGGGAAGGTGTCCACCACGAGGTCGCTGGTGCCGGGGGCGAAGCGATCGCACAGCGAGAGCAGATGCGCCGTGTACCTGTGCTGCTCGGTGTCCCATGACCCTTCGGCCAGCGTGTGCGGCACCCATTGCACGAACAGCGCGCTGTTGTGGTGACCGTGCTCATCGCGCAGTGTGGGATCGATGGTGGTGTGGATATACCACTCGATGGTCGGGAACTGCGGCAGCCGCCCGGCCTGCACGTCCTCAAACCCCTCCCGCAGCGACCGCATCACATCGGCTTCGTCGGGGAGCAGGTGAATCGTGGGCCCGAACGCGGCGCCGTTGCGCTGGGCGGACTCGGGGAGACAGGTGAACTTGGGCAGCCCCTTGAGCGCGAGATTGACCTTGAAGGTCGAGCCGGGGCGCGCCATCGCGTCCAGCCGCTCGTTGTACGGCTCAGGAAACTCCGCCCGCCCCACGAGGTCGCGCATGCGGAACGGATCGGCGTTCACCAGCACCGTGCCGGCCCGAATGACTTCGTCGTTGCCGAGCTGCACGCCCACCGCGACGCCGCGCTCCACCACGATGGAGTGCACCTTGGCGCCCGTCCGGATCACGGCGCCGTGCGCCTGCGCGCGTTCCGCGAGCCGACGCGTGACGGTGCCCATGCCCCCTTCCACGATCATCCACGTGCCGTCGCTGCCGGGGAGGCGACACATGTTGTGCACCAGGAAGTTCATCCCCGTGCCCGGGGTGTCCCACGTGCCGAACAGCCCGGAAAAGCCGTCGGTCACGGCGTACATGGCCTTCAGTAGATCGCTCTTGAAATCGAACCGGTCGAGATACTCGCCCACCGAGCCGCGGCATAGGCGCACAAACGCCTCGCGCAGCGCGGGGCGCACGAACCGTGCGGCGGTCTCCTCGATGGAGAGCGGCTCCTGCATCCACGTGGGCGCGATGTCGTCACGCATCGCGCCGATCTCGTCGAGCAACGCGTCGTTGGCGCGCACGTCGGCGGCCGAAAAGAACCGGGTGAGCTGATCGCGCGTGGCGTCGCGGTCCGACCCGAGCATGAGGTAGCGCCCGTCGGTGGTGGGCAGGAAGTAGTGCGGATCGCGCCGCTTGAGCGGCAGCTCGATGCCCGTGGCCTGCATGATTTCGGGGGGCATCACCCCCAGCAGATACGCGCCGGTGGAGGTGCCGAGCCCCGGGGCCTTGGGGAACGGATATTCGGTGCGGGCGGCCCCGCCCACGATCGCATGCTCTTCGAGCACGGTGACCGACAGGCCACGCGCGGCCAGCATCACGGCGGCAACGAGGCCGTTATGGCCCGCGCCCACGATCACCACGTCTGTCTGTGTGTTGGACATGCGGGAAAGGTATGCCGTCGGCCGCAACCTTGGACAGCGGCACTGCCGGGCCCCACATTGCCGGTATGCTTACTCCGTGGCCGCAGTCCTACCTTCCGCTGGGCACCCTGCTTCCCTCGGCGCTCGTCGCCGCGCTCCCCGTACTCGTGCTGCTGGGGCTTCTGGGGATCTGGCACGTGCGCGCGCATGTCGCGGCGCTGGCCGGACTCGCCGCCGCCGTTGGCGTGGCGGTACTGGTGGCGGGGATGCCTACCCCGCTGGCACTGGCCGCCGTGGCCGATGGTGCACTGTACGGGCTATTCCCCATCGGATGGATCGTGCTGAACGCGCTGTTCGTGTTCGCCATTACCGTGGACACGGGCATGTTCGACGTGGTGCGCGACTCGGTGATGGGGATCGCGCAAGACCGCCGCATCCAGCTGCTGTTGATCGCATTCTGCTTTGGCGCATTCGTGGAGGGCACCGCCGGTTTCGGCACGCCGGTCGCGATCTCGGCCGCCATGCTGATCGGTCTTGGCTTCAAGCCGCTCCCGGCCGCCGGCCTGTCGCTGATCGGCAATACCGCACCGGTGGCGTTCGGCGCGCTCGGCACACCGATCATCGCGCTGGCCGGCGTGACGCAGCTGCCGCTGGCCGACCTCAGTGCGATGGTGGGCCGGCAGCTCCCGCTGTTCGCGATGCTCATCCCCTTCTGGCTGATCGGGGCGATGGCCGGCTGGCGCGCCATCCGCGACGTATGGCCCGCCTGTCTGGTGGCGGGGGTGAGTTTCGGTGTCACGCAGTTCTATGTGAGCCAGCACTTCGGACCGACGCTGGTGGATATCAGTGCGTCGCTGGTGTCCATCGCATCGCTGCTGCTGCTGCTGCGTGTCTGGCGCCCGCGCACGGTGTGGCGCTTTCCGGGTGAGACGCCGCGCGCCGTCACGGATACCCCGATGCATCGGCCGGCGCAGCTGCTGCGCGCGTGGATGCCGTGGGTGCTGCTGTCGGTGCTGCTGTTCCTGTGGGGGCTGCCCGACATGAAGGCGTGGCTCAACGCGCAGTCCACCTTTGCCTTCCCGGTGCCGTTCCTGCATCAGGCCGTGCTACGCACGCCGCCGGTGGTCTCCATCGCGAAAGCGGAGGACGCCATCTTCACGCTCAACTGGCTGTCGGCCAGCGGCACGGCGCTGCTGCTCACAGGCGTGCTGTCGGGGGCGCTGCTGGGGATGGGGCCGCGGGTGCTGCTGCGCACCTACGGGCAGACGCTGCTGAAGGTGCGTCTGTCGTTGCTTACGATCGCCGCGATGATGGCCCTGGGGTTCGTGACGCGATACGGCGGGCTCGATGCCACGATCGGGCTGGCGTTCGCGCGCACGGGGATGCTGTTCGCGTTCTTCTCGCCGTTGCTGGGGTGGCTCGGGGTGGCGCTCACCGGCAGCGACACCTCCAGCAACGTGCTGTTCGGCAACCTGCAGCAGATTTCTGCCCAGCAGGTCGGCGTCTCGCCGCTGCTGGCTGCGGCCGCGAACAGCTCAGGGGGCGTGATGGGGAAGATGATCGACGCGCAGAGCATCGTCGTGGCCGCCGTGGCCACAGGCCAGCACGGCCGCGAGGGGGAGATTTTGCGCTACGTGTTCGTGCACAGTCTCGTGCTGGCGTGCCTGGTGGGCGTCGAGATCTTCGTCATGGCGCACTGGTAGCGCGGTCTCTCCTCGTGCCCGGTCCAGCGCGTGGACGGGCCTGACGGGATTTCCACGGATAGCCCGGTTACCGGGATTCCGGCAGCTTCGGACGGCGTCCCTGGGATTTTCGGGCGCGCGTCAATCACGCCGGAGCAGCTATGTCGGTCTCGTCGCCGTTCATCGATTACATCCGCGATCATCAGCAGGCCTTCGTTCTGA
Source organism: Gemmatimonadota bacterium (assembly GCA_947457715.1). Next base: position 4,772 of record CANGXK010000099.1, on the reverse strand, counting down.
GTGTCTACGTCGAGGGTGGTCTGAGTGACCCTGCCGCCATGCGCGCGTGGCTGGTGAAGCTGCGTGAGGCGGTCTCGGCGGAACGGCACCGTATCGAGGAGCTCCCGGGCGCCGACCGTCAGCGATTCGAGGACGTGGTCGCGCGCCTGTACGAGAACCTCCCGTCGCATGAGGTGGTGCATGCGTCCGGGGGCTGGTGCTTTCTGGGCACGGGCAATGGGGATGTGTTCACCGCCCTGTTGCCCATGCCGCTGACCACGTCGGTGACGTGGCAGCATGGCGCCGTGAGCTTTCCGTATCTCGCGTCGCAGCGCAACGATCGGGTGTTCGTGCTGCAGATCGCCCATGACGCCCTGCGTCTGCACCAGTGCGTGGGCGATGCGTTGCAGACGATCGAGGAGCTCGAGGCGACGATCGGGGTCGGTACCGGCGATCACATGGGCGACGCCCCCGGGGTTGGATATCACTCGGGCACACGCGGCTCGACGCTCACCGACCAGTTGCAGCGTCGCAAGAGTGACGCGCGGTCGCGTCTCGCGGGTGCGGCGCATCAGCGCGTGGCGACGCTGATGCAGACCAGTTCGCTGCTGGTGATCGGCGGCGCGAACGATGTCGTCAGTCACTTCGTGTCGGAGTTGCCTGATTCGGTTGGCGATCGGGTGATCGTGGCGGAAGATCTCCGCATGCACACGCCGCCGTCTGAAATCGTGCAACTGACGCACGAGGCGACTGAGGCATTGCTGGCCGAGCGTCAGGTGCGCTGGTTTGCGCAGTTGCGCGAGCGCGCCTATGCCGATCAGCACGCCGCGCTGGGACCGCGGGCCACCCAGCGGATCGTCTCGACGGGGGCCATCGAGCAACTGATGCTCACTGAGCGCTACCGCGCCACGCATCCGTCGGACGCGGAGACGATGGCGCTCGAGACGCTGCTGCACGGTGGGACCGTCTCGGTGGCATCCCCCCCGGTGGCGGATGCGTTGGATCGCGACGCGGGTGGCGTTGCGGCGCGCCTCCGCTACGCGGTGCCCTGAATCACGGTTGAATTACGGTCCGCGCGATCGGGTCTATCGGGCGACGGGCGTCAGCGAGCGGCAGCCTTGGCGACATGCTGCCAGACGAACCGCGCGCCGGTGGCCGGATCGAGCCCCGCGACCAGCGCACTCGACATGGTGGTGGTCTGGATGGTCACCGCACGACCGAGGTCGGTCTGGTAGCGCGCCGTGACCAGATCGGTCACGGCCGCGACCTCACGTTCGGTGCTGCGCAGAACCACCGCGCCGGCCGCTGCGAGCGGCACCTGCGTCCACGTGACGGTGTGATCGACCGTCCGCCGCAGGGTGCCATCGCTGCTTCGCACATAGGCTACATCGCCGCCGGTAACGAGGTGACGCGCTTTGGTGGCGCGGGGAATGGCCCATGCTTCCACCACGCCATCGGGCACCGGGACCGGCACCACGGAGAACGGACGGCCAAGCTTGGTCCATGCCGGTGTGAGCGTGCGCGTGACGTCGCTCACCAGCTTGGCTTCCGTGGCGACGCGTGCGGTATCGATTGCGCCGAGATAGCGGGGGCGCGCACCATCGAGTCGCACGGTGCTGAAGCGCCGCACGGTGCGAAAGGCGGGGTCGATGTCATACACACCGCCGATGGGTACGCCGTCGCTCGTGCGCTCGCAGTAGATCATGCGGGGCGCGGCGGCGGCCGGTCCGAAAGAGCCGTCGGCGCGGAGTCGGGCGATGGTGCCGACACATTGATACCAGTACGCAATCGTGCGCGCGCGCTGATCGGCGTCGGCGAATGCTTCGCGGAAGCCTGCCGGCAATGCGTTGGCCCCGGGGGCCGCGCCCATCGCGTCAGGGCCCGACGGCAGGGCCTGTACGGATGTCGCCACGGTGGTCGGTGGTGTGGTCAGCCGCGAGGATCCGGCGCAGGCGGCAGTCGCGACCGTGGCGGCAACCAGCAGCAGCCTCGTGGATCCGCGTCGTTGTCCAGGATGCGACATCTCAGCGACCGCCGACGAGGCGCGTCGAGAATACGACCCCAGCGGGTGCGTTACCGGGAAGCAGGACGAATCCGTGTGGGCGTCGGTCGATACCGGGCGCGCTGGTAGGCCGCGCGCTGGTGGGCGGTGCGGAGTGCGCCGGGAGTGGAGCGGCGAGGAGAGCCAGCGCAGCCAGCAAATGGATTGAACGACGCATGAGTCGGGAGGGGGAGATACTGAAGCCGGGAAGACAAGCGCATGCAAACGAGAAATAATCACCGAGGTCTCTGGCGGGATCTCACCGCGCCTCCGACAATAGCACGCGCAAATGGTCGGCGCGCTCGCCCGCCGTGAATTCCCTCTGTTGCCTACTGACATGAACGGTTGGATCGTTGCCGCCCTTCTGGGCGCCCTGTGCGTCGTCCTCGCCGTCCGCATCCTTGGGGAGCGGGCGCGCCGTAAGCAGCAAGGGCTGTTCAGCCCGTGGCCGATCAAGCGGATCCGGCTGCACGAGCTTGACCCGGTGTTCACCCCGGGCCCGTTCGGACCGACGATCGCGACCGAGGTATCGTTCATCGGTCGCGGTCCGATTCGAGTGCCGGGCGGTACGAGTGACGCCGAGGCGTGGATTCTGGCGGTCCTGGCGAAGCGGGCTGAGCGTTTGTTCGAATTCGGGACCTGCACCGGAAAAACAGCCTATCTGTGGAGCCGGAATGCCCCGGAACATGCTCGCATCAATACGCTCACATTAGCGCCATCACAGCAGCATGAATACGTCAAAGGAGCTGAGGACACCGATCAGGATACGAAATTCGCCCTGAACGAGTCCGTCTTCGAAGAGTTCCTGTACAGCGGAACAGCGTGTGCGGAACGCGTGGGGCAGCTGTACGGCGACAGCAAGCAATTTGACGAGACGCCGTATCTGGATTGGGCCGATCTGGTTTTCGTGGACGGTTCGCACGCCCGGTCGTACGTCGAGAGCGACTCGGTGAAGGCGATGCGGATCGTGAAGCCGGGAGGGTTGGTGCTCTGGCACGACTACGCCGGCCCTGGTCATGCGCCCGGCGTCTTTCAGGCGCTGAACGCGCTGGCCGGCACGGTTCCACTCCGCCACGTGGACGGCACCACCTTCGCCATGTGGCGCCGGCCGGAGTCGTCGCCACGTTTGGAGCGGCCGTTGAGACCGTGACCGGCCGATCGCGCGCGGGATGCGGCACGACGCTTGCTCCGCGTACGAGCACCGGGCGACGATGCGGTGGTGTCCACACGAATACGGAGGAATGCGATGGCGACAGGACTGCGCCGTGCGGCAGCGTTCGGACTGTTGCTCACGATGGGCGCGTGCGCCACGAATCCGGTAACGGGACGCCGAGAGCTGTCGCTCATCTCCGAGTCGCAGGAAATCCAGATGGGCCAGCAGGCGTCAGCGGGCGATCTGCAGCGCATCGGTGCGTATCCCAACAGCGAGGCACAAGCGCTGGTTACGCGCATTGGCCTGCAGATCGCGGCGAAGTCGGAGCGTCCGAATCTGCCGTGGGCGTTTCACGTGCTCGACGATGCGGCGGTGAATGCGTTCGCCTATCCCGGGGGCTTCATTTTTGTGACCCGCGGATTGATGACGCATCTGAATAGTGAAGCGGAGCTCGCCGAGGTGATCGGTCACGAGATCGGTCACGTCACGGCGAAGCACACGGTGGCGGCGATGAGCCAGCAGCAGGTCGCGCAGATCGGTCTCGTCGGTGCCAGCATTCTCTCGCCCAAGGTGGCGAAGTACGGTGATGTGCTCGGCTCCGGCGCCGGCTTGCTCTTCCTGAAGTTCGGTCGCGACGACGAACTGCAAGCCGACGCGCTCGGCTTTCAGTACTCGCTGGCCCAGGGGTACGACGTGCGCGAGGCCGTGAATGTGTTCACGACACTCGGTCGACTCGGCGGCGGCGGCGGTCGGGTGCCGGAGTGGCAAAGTACGCACCCGGATCCGGGCAATCGCGTCCAGCGCGCCGAGCAGCGGGTAGCCGCACTGCCGGCCGGCGCCCTCGCGAACGCAAAGGTCAATCGCGATTCATATCTCCGGCTGCTGAACGGCATGGTCTTCGGCGAGAATCCGCGTCAGGGCTATTTCCGCGGCGCGCGTTTTCTGCATCCGGATCTGCGGTTCGAGCTCACGTTCCCGACGGGCTGGAAGACGGCGAATATGCCTGATGCGGTCGTGGCCGGCAGCCCCGACAACGGCGCACAGATTCAGCTGGTGCCGGGTCAGGGCACGCCGACGCAGGCGTTGCAGGGCTTTCTCGGTCAGCAGGGGATTGTGGTCGGTCAGAGTGGTCAGACCACGATCAACGGCCTCTCCGCCGTGATTGCCTCGTTCACGGCGCAGACGGAACAGGGTAGCGTGACGGGCCTCGCGATGTCGTTGTCGCACCAGAACACGACGTACCTGCTGCTTGGCATCATGGCGTTGCAAGTCGCGGCGCAGCGTCGTGCCGAAGTGGAAGCCTCGATTCGCTCGTTCAAGCCGTTGAACGATCCGGCATTGATCAACGTGCAGCCGGCTCGCATCGAGCTCGTGACGCTGCCGTCGGTGATGACGGCCGCGCAGTTCCTGCAACGGCACCCGAGCACGATTCCGGAAGCGCAGGCGCTGATCATCAACGGCATTCAGGCCACGTCGACGATGCCGCGGGGCGCACTCATGAAGCGCGTGGTAAGCGGGATTGGTTCGTAGCGGTTTCCGTCTGGCCGTTGGGGGATAAGAACGGAAACAGACGATTCCTGCTTGAACGGATACGAGCCG
>CANGXK010000098.1 GCA_947457715.1 Gemmatimonadota bacterium | reverse complement strand
GTACGGGCTGCCAATCGCATGCCGGGACGGCTGATCGACTGATCCGTCCAATCCCCGGCAGCGACTCTCGCCCATCTCTGCTGTCGCTGGTTTCTCCTCAGTGCTACACTAGACGTAGTGGCAGGACTTCCCCGATTCCCACTCGCGTGCCCGATTCTGTAGCCCCATCCGCCGACGATGCCGAACTGCGCGCCCACGTAGAGCAGGCACTCAGCGCCGCCTACGAAGTGGACCAAGAGATTGGCCGCGGCGGCATGGGTATCGTGTACCGGGCGCGGGATAAACGGCTCAAGCGGCACGTGGCCATCAAGCTGCTGCCGCCTGAACTGTCATTCCGGCGCGACATCCGCACGCGCTTTCTTCGCGAGGCCGAAACGGCGGCCCAGCTCAGCCATCCGAATATCGTCCCGATCTATTCGGTCGACGAAGTCGGGAATCTCGTGTTCTTCGTGATGGCGTGCATCGATGGCGACAATCTCGCCGCCAAGCTCCGAAAGCGCGGCCCACTGCCGGTGGACGATGTGCGCCGCTGGCTGCTCGAAGTGGCGGACGCCTTGGCCTATGCGCATGCGCGCGGGGTGATTCACCGAGACATCAAGCCAGACAATATCCTGCTGGACAGCATCGACGGCCGGGCGCTGGTGACCGATTTCGGCATCGCGCGCGCCGCGAGCGATAGCGCGGAGACCTCACGGCTCACCGCCACCGGCGTGGCGATCGGCACCCCGGCCTATATGTCGCCCGAGCAGGCCTCCGGCGATCGCGATCTCGACGCCCGCAGCGATCTGTATTCGCTGGGCATCGTGGCGTACCAGATGCTGGCCGGCGAGCCGCCCTTCACCGGCGGCACCACGCCGGCGCTGCTCGTGAAGCATCTGGCAGAAATGCCGGTGCCGGTGTCGTTACGGCGTCCGGATACGCCGGATGATCTGTCGCAGATCGTCATGCGACTGCTGGAGAAGAGCCCGGAGCACCGATTCCAGAGCGCCGGCGAGATGGTGACGGCGCTCAAGACGGGCATCGTGCCGCCGCCGACGAATCCGGCGGCGTCCCCGCGGTCCACTGGTGCCCCGGTGCGCTTCAATGGCGCACCAGTCGGCGGCATGCCGATGGGCGGCCTGGGCACCGTGTCTCCGGCGGCACCCTCGGTGCCCTATACGCCGGCGCCATATTCGCCGCCGGTCTATCAGCCGCCCAACTACCAGACGCGCACGGCGGCCACACCGGCGCCAGCGCCGTATCTGCCGTATCAGCCGCCGCTCGAAGGCGACGATCTCTACCTCGCCACGGCGGCCGATCTCGCGCGTTGGGATGCGCCGCCGGTCATCGCGTTCCGCCGCAAGCTGGCCCCGTATCTATTCGTGAATGGCGCCATCATCGTGATCAGTATCTTCACGGGCGGCGACATGCTGGGGCTCACCACGCTCTGGACCGTCTACATCGCGTGGAAGTACGCCAAGCTGTGGGCGGACGGCTTCGACTGGACCGACGTGTTGCGGCAGCCCAAGCATCGCATGCTCGGCGAGGTCCTCTCCGACCTTGGCGACAAATTTATGGCAACCGTCAGCCGGAAGAAGCGCGAGGAGCTGCGGGCCCAGGGCCGACTCCGCAATCGGCTCGATGGCGTGCTGTCGCCGCCGAACGCCAACGCCCCCGTCACGATGCGCATCGCTGCGGCCACGCCCAGCGCGCCGGCCCGTGATGACGAGCTTGGCGAGTTCGTCGGGTTGGTGACCGCCGCGCGCGCTGATCGCGAAGAGATCGGTCGCTTGCTCGGCACGCTGCCGGCGGAAGAGCGGGGGCGGATTCCCGACGTCGCCAGAACGGCGGTCGACCTCGTGAACAAGGTCGAGATCATGGCCCGCGACATTGCCCGCGTCGATCGGGAATTCGGTGCGGATGCCGCGCGGCGTATCGATGCGGAAATCAATGCCCTCGAGGCCGAAGCGAATCCGTTGGATACGCAGCGCAGCGAAGGACGGGTGCGTCGGCTCGCCCAGCTCCGCCGCGATCGTCGCGCCGTGGCCGATGTGCTCGGCAAGCGTGAACTACGTCGCGCGCAACTCGACAGCTGCCGTATCGCCCTCGAGAACGTACGCCTCGACTTGGTACGCCTGCGCACCGGCAACAGCTCGGTGCAGAGCGTCACGTTGGTAGCGGAACAGGCAATGCAACTGGCGCGCGACGTGGACATCGCAGTGCAGGCCGCCAACGAAGTGCGCGCGGCGACCACCTCGCGCTCCGGCTCGGCGTAAGCAGACCGGACGATGCCCGACGGACAGCGAGCGGCCATGAAGGCGGCGGAACATCAGGCCGAATCGAATCGCCTGCGCGACCGCGTCACGGCGGCGGTCGGTGACCGGTACCTGATCGAGCAGGAGGTCGGCCGTGGCGGTATGGCGGTGGTGTATGCCGCCGAGGACGTGCGCCTGCAGCGGCCGGTCGCGCTCAAGGTGTTGCCGCCCGAACTCGCGTTCCGTGGTGACGTGCGCGAACGTTTCGTGCGCGAAGCGCAGACTGCGGCGCGGCTCAATCATCCGCACATCGTGCCGATCTATGCGGTGCATGAGGAAGGCGGGTTGGTCTGCTTTGCGATGGCGCTGGTGAAAGGTGAGAGTCTGGCGGCGCGCATCGTGCGCGAGCCACGACAGACCTTCGCCGACGTCGCGCACATGCTCGAGCAGGTGGCCGATGCGCTGGCATACGCGCACGCCTGCGGCGTGGTGCATCGCGATGTGAAGCCTGACAACGTACTGATCGACCGGGACTCCGGCCGCCCGATGGTGACTGACTTCGGCATCGCGCGCGCGGCCGAGAGTGGATCACGGCTCACGCAGACGGGCATCGCGGTGGGCACGCCGGCGTTCATGAGCCCTGAGCAGGCCACGGGCGAGCGCGAGATCGATGGACGCAGCGACATCTACTCGCTGGGCGTAGTGGGCTATCTCATGCTGGCCGGACGATTGCCGTTCGAGGCGAACACGACGCCGGCGATGTTGATGAAGCACGTGAGCGAAGCGCCGATACCACTGCGCGTCGTGCGACCGGATGCGCCGTTCGCGTTGGTGGAGATTCTCGAACGCTGCCTGGCCAAGCGTCCGCAGGACCGGTGGGACAATGCGCTCCAGTTGCGTGATGCGCTGCGCAAAGTGCAGCGCGACGGCTCGCTGCACACGGGCGCGCACCGCGCGTACGCCCCGCCCGCTCCGGCACCTTCGTACCCGCTCGCGTCCGCTCCGTTATACCCGCCGGCGCCGGCGCCGGTGAGCTACGCTGGGATACCGGGCGCGCGTACGCCGGAGCATCGGGAAGATGCGCGCTATGGGCATCGCTCGGAAGACTGGGCGCCGCGCAACGTGTTGGCGCCGGCACCCGCCCCGCGGTCGTATCCCGCGCCTGGTGCGTTGCCGCCCATGCCGGCGCTGCCGCCACTGCCGCCGGGCGCACCGCGCGAGCAGGTGCGCGAGTGGAATCGCGCGTCGAAGGACGCGATGCAGGATTGGCGTGTCGCGGTGCGTCAGCAGCGCCGCGATGTGCAGTCGCAGTGGAACGATCAGTACGGCGATGCGACCAGCGCGTGGCACAGCGACGAAGACGTGATCGAGCGCTTCAAGGGGCAGATGCTCTGGACGGCGGGGATGATCGTGTTCCTCGGCGTCATCAACGCGACGACGAGCCCCGGCTTTCCGTGGGCGATCTTCCCGGCGATGGGTATGGGACTCGGCGTGCTGGGTCGCTACATCCGTCTGCGTCGACGAGGCATTACGTTGGGGCGCATTTTCGGGGGCGAGTCAACGCTTACGCCCGACACCGATCCGCGCAGCAAGCCGGCGCGCATTGCCGACGCGTCGCGCGCGTTCGTGAAGCACGCGAAGTGGTTGATGGGCTCGGCCGCCGTGTCGCTCGGCAGCTTGGTGATCGGTGCGTCGTTGGAGCTCACGCCGATGATCATTCCGATGGTCGGCGCCGGTCTTGCGGCGTTAGCGAGCGCGCAGATGCTGGTGCGTGACTTCATGCGGCTGCGTCGACTCGGCGTGTCGGCGGGAGACGCGTGGAACGGCTCGTGGCGGGCGATCGCGGCGCTATCGGACGACCGCCCGTACGAGGTGAGGCTGCGCGAGCAACTCGCCCTCGTGGCCGGCGATCAGCTCCTGGCGTCGGCGTACGGGGACCTGTTGCGCAATGCGGTCGACGATCGGCTTACGATCAAGGACGTGACCGCCAAGCTCTCCGACGCCGACAAAGCACTGGTGCCCGACGTGGAGCCCACCGCCGAGGCACTGCTGGAACGCATCAGTGCGCTGGCCAACGGCCTCGAGCGGTTGCAGCGCGATTTGCCAACCGATGCGCTGTCTCACCTCGAGTCACGTGTGGCCTCGGTACAGGCCGAGCCGGAACACGCCCCCGACCACGAGCGCCGTCTCACGTTGCTCACGCGGCAGTTGTTGTCGCTGCAGGAACTCGTGGCACGGCGTGAAACGATGCAGCGTCAACTCGATAGCGCGTCGATGGCGCTGCGGTCGTTGCGTCTCGACATCGTGAAGCTGCGCACAATGGGCGTCGGCGCGGCGATCAGCGACGTCACGAACGCGACGCAGGAAGCGAGAGCGTTGTCGAAAGATCTGGGATACGTGATCAGCGCAGCGGACGAGATGCGCAAGCTCTAAAAGCGCAGAGGTCAGTCATCAGGAGCAGGCGTCAGACTTCATATAGTGCTCAGAGTCGAGCAACGAAAGTCCGCAGTCGCGAGGCGTTTGATGGAGTGCCGTCGGAGGGATCGCGGGCACTCAACACTGAGTCAAACGCCTCGGTACTGTGGACTGCTGTTGCTGCATTCTGACCGCTATACAAAGTCAGACGCCAGAGTTCTGAGCACGGTCTACTGAATCCACCTAAATCCGCGCCCGTTCAGTACTCCCGCTCTTCGAATTCCGAGACCAGCGTCGCGTGTCCGTGCCGCGTGGCTGCCTCGATGCCTTTGTGGCATGCCTCGCGGGCGGCGTCCTGTTTGCCGAGCGTGTGGAGTGTGTCGGCGTAGCGCAGCCAGCCATTGCCTTCGTCATCATGCCGAGCGAGGTATGCGGCGAGTTCCACCTCGGCTTCGCTCAGCAAGCCGGCCTTGAGTAGCTCGTTGGCAAGACCGAAGCGGGCGAGGGGATTGTCGGGCTGCTTGGCAGCCATGGCGCGCATGGTGGCGAGGCGATCGGTCATGATGACAGACGGGCGGGGGAGAATGGGCGTGACGCGAAACAGGATCTCTGACCACTCAGCGGGTCAGGAGTTCCGCCGCGAGGGCACCGAGACGATCGGGTGCTTCTTCAGGGGCGACGTGTGCAACGCCGGGGAGTTCGCGGTGCTCAACCCCATTCGGTGCCGCGAGGCGAAGGGTTTCGCCAAGCTTGATGGCGCGGGCGGTCGGCACGAACGGATCGGTGGTCGCGGTGGCGAGCAGTACGGGGCAGGCGATCGCGCGGGGCACGAGTGCAGCGGCCGTATCGCCGCGCGATGCGGCGAGCGCTGACAGCTGGGCACAGGCCGAGTCACGTCCGTCGCGGGTTCGGAAACTCTTCAGGTAGAGATCGAGCGACCGCGTACCCACATCGCGGTGGGCATAACAGGGCAGCAATGCCGAATGGAGCGCCGAGGCGAGCCAACCGGGCGAGAGTCGGCGCCACAGCGGGAGGAACGGCACGAGGCGCGCCACACGGCGACTCAAGACCACGTCGCCGGGCTGACAGCCGATCACGGTGGGATTCACGAGCAGCAGATGCGCCACCCGCTCGGGGTGCTCGTGCGCGACCACCGTCGCGATGGCGGCACCCATGCCGTGTCCCACCAGCGATGCCCGGCGGACGCCGAGTACGTCGAGCAGGGCGGCCACTCTGGCCGCGTGCCCCGCGACGGTCATGGCGTGGGTGCCGGGCGGGTCGCTGCGGCCGTGGCCGAGCAGATCGAGTACCAGCACCCGATGTCCCTTGGGTAATCGCGGCAGCACGTCCTGCCATAGATGCGACGACGTGAAGGCGCCGTGGATGAGGACGATCGGCTCACCGACGCCGCGTTCCCCGAACGCATAGCAGTAGAGGCGCACGCCTCCCAGATCGACGAACTCGCCGCGCATCAGTGCGGCGTGGGGGAGGCAGAGCGCGTAGACATGATCTGGCGTCAATCTCGACCGCACGGGGCCGCTGAACAAGCACAGGCCGGAAGATGAAAAACGGGGGGCACCTGACGGCGCCCCCCGTTTGGGTTCCATCGACCGTTGCGACGATTAGAAGCCGCCGCGGCGACCCTGCGGCATGGCCGCCACGTTCTCGTCGAACTTCTTCTTCTGTTCGTCGGTCAGCGCGGCCTTCAGCGCGTCGTTGCGCTCGGTGTTCATCTTCTGCATCGACTCGCGCATGGCGGCCATGTCGCCACCACCGCTGCGCGCGGCCATCATCGCTTCCTGCTGCTTGGCGGCGGCCTGCATCATGATCGTGTCGACCTTGGCGGACTGTACGGGTGTCAGCGTGATGTCCTTGAACAACTGGTCCTTCTGGCGGGTCATGCGCTCAGCGGGAGACATCTGCATACCCCCACCGCCACCCTGAGCGTAAGCGGGCGCAGCGATCGCGAGGGCAGCCGCAGCAACGAACATGCGGATCGTATTCTTCATGAGAGGGGGGGCGGTGGGTCGTTCCGTACGGTCCACGGCGCGATCACGCCGCTGACGCACTTTATGATTAGACGTCGACCTCTGGCAATGTGTTAAGGTGAAAGGGACGAATGGTTGATTCTGTCGCGTCCTGAGTGCCGTTCGTCCCTCACCCTCTGGCGGAACGCTCCGCGAGGGGTACAATTGCAGCACTGTGACGCTTCTGCCCTCCATTTCGCCGCTTCCAGTGCCTGATTCGCAGCCGGCCCCTCCGGAGGTGCGCCTCCCGCTGTACCAGCCGATACCGGCGCCGCTGCCGTCCGCACCGGCACGGCCGCAGGCATCCCCACCGGCACCGCCGCCGGCGGCACCGCCGGGACCAGTCACCGTCCCGATGAGTTGGTTGCTCAAATCCGCGTCAGCGTCGGTGCAGTGTCGCGCCATCAAGGCCTTTTGGCCGAAGGCCGCCGCTGAGCCGGGCTGGGCCACCGTGCCGTACACCGGCCGGCAGGGATGGCACCTGCTGCTGATGCAGGACGGGGACGGCCAGTGGCCAGGGGGCATGCTCACGGTGCCTGCCGGGTTGTCCCTCGACGGCATCGGCACGATTCCCGCTTATCGACGGCTTTTGGAGCTTGGGTGGGACCCCGAGAGTCCGGCGCTGAGTTCGACGAAACGCCTGCTCTTTCGCCTGCTGGCGGAAGACGACGACCCGTCCTTCCTGGCCGAGATGATGCCCAAGGAGTGGGACGAAGACCTGATCAAGCGTGGGCGTCTGCTGCTGCGCGAAGCGGCGGCTGCGGCGTTGGCGCAGGCGGGATATGAGAGCGATCCGCGTCTTCGCGGGGCCGCGCGTCGTCTGGTCGATCGGGTCATGGCGTTCCTCAAGACGCCGTTGGCGCAGAAGCCGTGGGTCCGGCTGGGCAACCAGCATGTGCTCCCGGCCGAAGTGACCGCGCCGTCGTTCCATCTGCTGGTGATGCTGGCCTATATGCCGCATTTCCGCAGCGAGCACTACGAGTTCATGGACCGGCTCTTCACCTATCTGACGCAGCCGTGGCCCCGTCAGCACCCGGTGCAACAGGTCGGGCCGCACCTGATCGAGCAGCCCCATCTGGTCCTCGGTGACCTGCTGCCAACCCGCAACGCGATGGACGCCGACATGGCTTCGTCGCTTGGGTGGCTGGAGGTCATGGCCCGCCTAGGCTACCTCAGACGGCACGACGGCTGGTGCAAGTTGCTGGATCGCCTGCTTGATGATCGCGACCGGAAGCACGTGTGGACGCCACCGCGATCGGTGGTGATGCCGGAGCGCGTGCCCGTCTGGTCGTGGCCGCTGCTGCCGCTCTCCGATCAGACCTTCGGCGAACCCGCCGATTCGGCCTTTTCGGCCGACGTCACCTTCCGGCTCGCCCTGATCGCGCAACTTTGCGGTCGAGAGATCGAGCTGGCCTAGGCTTCCCAGACGGCCGGACCGATTAGCTTTCCGGTCAACACATGACTGCAATCGACCATGACACGCTGATCGACGATACCACGTTCGCCGATCTGGGCCTCGCCCAACCCCTGCTCACCGCGCTCTCTGATGCCGGGTATGAGCGACCAACGCCGATTCAACGCGACGCCATTCCGCTCGCGCTGAAGGGTCGTGACCTGATCGGTCTCGCCCAGACGGGCACCGGCAAGACGGCCAGCTTCACGCTGCCGATGGTGCATCGACTGTTGGGCGGGCCGCGTCGCACGCGCGTACTGGTGCTCACCCCCACCCGCGAGCTCTGTCTCCAGGTGGAGGAGAGTGTCCGCAAGTATTCCAAGTACGCGCCCGTCGACG
>CANGXK010000097.1 GCA_947457715.1 Gemmatimonadota bacterium | reverse complement strand
TCCGCCACCACGCGGGGACCTTCGGCGTGGGCGGCCGTCCCGCCGGCGCGGCTCATTGGTCCCCGCCGGCATCGCCCCCCCACAGTCACCGCCGTTCCCACGGCCCGCGAGTCGCACGAACACGTCAGCGGGCACGCCGCCGCCCGCCAGTCGGTGCTTACGCGGTCGGTGATCGCGCCCTATACTCGACCGATAGTCGACCCGCCCCGATTGAAATTCTTATCCCCTGCGCACTTAATTTGACGCTGAAAGGCTGTGATGACTGATTTGACTTACTGGAGCGCACTGGTCACGGTTGGGCTGGCTTGCGGCTTTCTGAACACGTTGGCTTCGTCGGGTTCGGCGGTGAGCTTGCCGATCCTTGTGATGCTGGGTTTGCCTGAAATGGTCGCCAACGCCACCAATCGCCTGCCCGTCTTGCTTGGTGCCCTGACGGCATCGTGGTCCTTCGCGCGACGCGGACAGATGGATTGGCGCGCTGCAGCCAAGCTGGTGCCGCCGGCGCTGGTCGGCAGCATCGGCGGTGCGCTGCTTGCTGAAAGGCTGGGCAACCGGCAGATGGGCATCGTGATCACCGGGGCGGTGCTCATCGCGCTGGTTCTCATCTTCACCAAAGTGAAGAAAGCGCTCGCCAAGGAGCAGGACCAAGAGCCCGAGGTCACTCGAGGTGCGATGGCCCTGATTCTGTTTGTCGGCTTCTGGCTGGGCTTCATCGCCGTGGATGGCGCCACCTACTTGCTTTTGGTGCTGATGCTGACGTGCCATTACGCGTTGCCCCAGGCCAACGCGCTCAAGGCGTTGTTGCTCGCCGTGAGCACGGCGGTGGCGATCGTGATATTTGCGCGGGGTGGGGAAATTTTGTGGACCGAGGGCGCCATCATGTCCATCGGCAGCCTGATCGGCGCGAGCCTGGGCGCCAGGCTTTCAAACCATCCGCAAGCTCGCGCCTGGACGTTCAAGTTGCTGGTGACGGTGATCCTGCTCGAACTGGCCCACCTTGCATGGCATTACACGGCCCCGCTTCGTGCCATGGCCTGACGACCTGCCCTGCTGATGCCATCAGCCGCCCGACGTCACGCCCTGTCGGTCCAGCATCATCCGCATCATCATTTCCATCATGTCCATGCGTTGATGCATGGCCTCGTGCTCGGCGTGCATGCCGTCGCGAGGCATGGTTTTTTGCAGACTGCGAAGAAGGTGTCCGGCAAAATCCGACCCTGAAGCAGCTGGCCCAGTCCGGGCCAGAGCAGCGAGAACAAGGAACCGTTCAGATTGCGTGGCTTCAATGCTATTCCTCCGGAACAATAGGTTGAGACGAACGCTGGTAGTGCCGGGCCAACGCCCATTAGCCTGCGGGGGATGACTGCGTGGCGGACGCTATGCAGGCACCGCGTCGCAGCCTAGCGGGACAGTGCAGTCCGTCGCCAACCACCGCAACCCACTACCGCACAAGCACTTCGGTGGTGACGCGCCGTTCGCCCCGCCGCCGTGAGCCGACCGGCCTCGCAGCCTAAACGGCTTTCGGCTGGAGAGTCGCGGTCCATTCAACCGCCCCCGTCATCACCGCCACCGCATCCGCCATGGTAAGGTCGCGCGTGCGCACCAGCGCCGCTCGCCGCCCCAGTCGTTGAATGTGAATGCGATCGGCCAGCGCGAACACGTGCGGCATGTTGTGGCTGATCAGAATCACGCTCAACCCGCGGTCGCGCACACGGGTGATGAGATCGAGCACCATGCCACTCTCTTTCACGCCGAGGGCGGCGGTGGGTTCGTCGAGGATGACCACGTGCCGTGCAAACGCCGCACTCCGCGCCACGGCAATCCCCTGGCGCTGGCCGCCGGAAAGCGTCTCCACGGCCTGTGTGATGGAGCGAAGGCCGATGCCAAGCTGCTGCAGATGCTCGGCGGCCTCCCGCTCCATCCGCGTGCGGTCGAGCAAGCGCAGCAGCGACCCCGCGATGCCCGCCCGACGCTGCTCTCGCCCCAGGAATAAGTTCTCGGCGATCGACATGGCCGGCGCCAACGCGAGATCCTGATACACGGTCTCGATGCCGGCGCGGCGCGCATCGATCGGGCCGCTAAAGTGTACGCGCGCGCCATCCAGCCAGATCTCGCCGCTATCGGGAATCATGGCGCCCGACAACGCCTTGATCAACGACGACTTACCCGCGCCGTTGTCGCCGATCACGGCCATGATCTCGCCCGCGCGCACTTCGACGTCGGCACCATCGAGCGCGGTGACGTGCCCGTAGCGTTTCACGAGGCCACGTGCCTCGAGCACCATCGGTGCGGCGTGGTCGCTCATGCCACCGCCCTCATGGGTTTCGCGACCATTGATCGGTGGCCACGGCCAGGATCACCAACACGCCGGTCACGAGAATCTGATACACCGACGACACGCCCATCAGCGTAAGGCCGTTGCGGAACACGCCCACGATGAGCGCGCCCACGAGCGACCCCAGTACGATGCCGCGTCCCCCGAACAGGCTCGTGCCACCGAGTACGACGGCGGTCACGGTGTCGAGATTCTCCGTCTGTCCGCTTTGCGGATCACCGACGCCGGTGCGCGCGATGGAGAGCAACGCCGCGGCGCCGGCGCATAATCCCGAGAGGGCGTACACGCCGAGCAGCACGCGGTTGGTACTGATGCCGGCCAGGCGTGCCGCTTCGAGGTTGTTGCCCACCGCATACAGATGGCGCCCTGCCGCCGTTTCGCGCAGCACTACGAACGCGAGCGCGTAAATCAGCAGCATACCGACGGCGCCGTAGGCGATCGGCGTGTTGCCCACGCGCACGCTGTTCCCAAGCCACGTGAGCAGCGGTGGCAGGTCGGTGAACGTCTGCGCGCGCGACACGAGCTGCGTGATCGCGAAGGCGATGTTCATCGTACCGAGCGTGACGATGAACGGCGGGAGCTTGATGCGCGTGACCAGCAGACCGTTGATCATGCCGGCGATGGTGGTCACACCCATGCCGCCGGCGATGGCCACGGCCGGATGCCACCCGTGCTTCACCGCCAGCATGCTCATCACGATCGAACCCAGCGCCATGATCATGCCGCAGGCAAGGTCGATACCGCCGGTGAGAATCACTAGCGTCTGTCCGATGGCGAGCACGCCCACGACCATGACCTGGCTCAGCACCAGCGACAGATTGGCGCCGGTGAGGAAGCGGGGCGATTGCAGCGCGAAAAACGTACAGGCCAGCAGCAACGCAACGAGCGGACCGGCAAAGGCCATCCGCCGAGCGATCACTTCTCGCCCCAACAGAGCGTGAGGGCCTTGTCCGCGCCGAGGCTCGGGACGCCCGCCACGCTGTCCTTGGCGATGAGTTGCACGCCGGTGTCCATGTACCCGCTCGCCTTCCTACCGGTCGTGATGAAGGCCATCGCCGCTTCCACGCCCAGCTCCGCCATGCGCAGCGGGTACTGCTGGGCCGTGGCGGTGAGTGCGCCATCGAGCACGTTCTGCACGCCACGGCAGCCACCGTCGACGGACACGATCAGCACACCCTTCTCCTTGCCGGCCTTTTGCAATGCCGTGAAGGCGCCCGCGGCCGACGGCTCGTTCACCGTGTACACGACGTTGATGTCGGGATGCGCCTGCAGGCAGTTCTCCATGGCCGTCTGCCCCTTGGCCTGATCACCCATTGCATCGGTCATGCACACCACTTCCGGTGGCTGGGCGAGTTCGTTGCGCGCCTTCTCGTACGACGGGAGCCCGAAGCCGCTCAGGAAGCCGTTATGGCGCTGCGCGCTGGTGGGGTGGCCTGGAATGAGGTCGAGGGTGGCGATTCTGGCCGGCGTCGCACCGAGTCGGGCCTTGGCGTACTGCCCGATGAGCTGACCGGCCTTGTAGTTGTCGGTCGCGAACAGCGCATCGGTGGCGCTTACCGGATCGGTCGGGCTGTCGAGCGCGATCACCAGAATGCCGGCGTCGCGCGCCTTCTTGATCGCCGGCACGATCGCCTTCGCGTCACTGGCGGAAATGAGAATGGCCTTGGCGCCGGCGGCGATGAGATTCTCGATGGCCGTGACCTGACCGGCGTTGTCGCCGTCGGTGCGACCGGCGGCGGCAATCAGCGTCGCCCCCTGCGCCGCGGCGGCCTGCTCGGCCCCTTCCTTCATTTTCACGAAGAATGGGTTCGACTCGGTCTTCGTGATCAGCCCGATCACCGGCGTGTCGTCGCCCTTGGGGGCACAGGCGACCAGCAAGGGGAGGGCAAGGGCGGCGAGGCGCCGAGGGAAGAGGCGGGGCAGGGCGGGAGTGCGCATAGACAGGGAAATCAGCACGCGATCGCGATTTGGGCAAGAGCGCACGGAAGCGATTGCCAAGCGCGCGCGCGACTGACAGCCTTCTCATGTGAATGATCTCACCACCGGCTCGATCCCCCGCCACATCATACGCCTTGCGGTGCCGATGGCGCTGGGGATGATCTTCCAGACGCTGTACTACCTCGTCGACCTCTACTTCGTGGCCCGCCTGGGCGATGCGGCGGTGGCGGGCGTGAGTGCGGCCGGCAACGTGCAGTTCATCGTCATGGCGTTCACGCAGATCGTTGGCGTGAGTACGATGGCGCTGATCGCCCAAGCGGTGGGACGCAAGGACCAGCCCGACGCCAATCTAGTGTTCAACCAGAGCGTGCTCTGGGCGTTCGTGTGCGGCATCGGCACGCTGGTGGTCGGCTACGCGTTGTGCTCACGCTACATGGGCGCGCTGGGTTCGAACCCCGATACGATCGCCGCCGGCACGTCGTATCTGCGCTGGTACATCCCCGGGCTCGCGCTGCAGTTCGCGCTGGTCTCCATGGGCAGTGCGTTGCGCGGCATAGGCATCGTGAAGCCGGGCATGCTGGTGCAAATGCTCACGGTGGTGCTGAACGTGGTCTTCGCGCCCATTCTCATTGCCGGGTGGGGCACGGGACGCCCGCTCGGTGTGGCCGGTGCAGGGCTCGCCAGTTCACTGGCGATCGGCATCGGCGTGCTGGTAATGCTGCTGTACTTCATCCGCCTTGAACACTACGTCGCCTTCCGGCGCGAGCTGCTGGCGGTGCGCACCGATGTGCTCGCGCGCATGCTCCGGATCGGCGTGCCGCCCGGCGTGGAGTTCGCGTTGCTGTTTCTGTTCACGGCCGTCATCTTCACCGCCATCAAGCCGTTCGGCCCGGAAGCGCAGGCAGGCTACGGCATCGGCTCACGGGTCATTCAGTCGCTCTTTCTGCCAGCGATGGCCGTCTCCTTCTCGGCCGCGCCACTGGCCGGACAGAACATCGGCGCCGACCTGCTCGAGCGCGTCGGCGACACGTTCAAGTGGGCGGCGATCATGGGCAGCATCCCCATGGCCGTGCTGACGCTGCTCTGTCAGTGGCGCCCCGAGATGCTGCTGCGGGGCTTCACGCAGGAGGTCGCCGTGCTCGCGGTTGCGACGCAGTTCCTGAAAACGATCTCCTGGAATTTCGTTGCTTCGGGGCTCATCTTCACCTGTGGCGGCATGTTCCAGGCGCTCGGTAACACCGTGCCCTCGCTGATCGCCAGCGGCACTCGGCTGCTCACCTTCGCCGTGCCGGTCTACTGGCTGTCTCATCGGCCCAGCTTCGAGATCAAGCAGGTATGGTATCTCTCGGTGATCACGATGCTGCTGCAGTCGCTTTTCACGCTGTGGCTGCTGCGCGGCGAGTTGCAGCGCAAAGCACTGAAGATGGCATCGGCGCGGTTGGCCGTATGACGTGCCCCCCGTCGAGCGAGCTCCGGCGTCGCGTCTGGAATGGCGCGTTCATGCTTGTGCTCGGCGTCGCTGCGGCCTGTCGCCCTTCCGCTCCCTCCTCTCCGTCGGAGACGGCCGCGCAGTTCTATACCCTGCTTGACGGCCTCGGGGTGGATGGCGTGCCCGATTCGCTCGCGCTTGACGCCGTACAGCCGTACCTCGATTCCACACTGGTACGTTTGCTGGTTGAGGCCCGCCACGCACGCGATGACGCCTCTCGTCGCGCTCGCGGTGAGAAGCCGCCGTTCGTGCACGGTGACCTGTTCGGCAGTCTGTTCGAAGGCAACACGTCGTTCGGGATTCGTCGCCTCGCCAAGCGCGGCGATACGACCTTCGCCGTGATGGCATTCACGAACGCCATGCAGCCGCCGACGGTGAAGTGGACCGACACTTTGGTGATCGTACCGCGGGCGAACGCGAAGCCGAAGAGTCCGCAGTTCGTGATTGCCGATGTGCGCTACGGCGCCGGCTGGGACTTCGGGAATCGCGGCACGCTGCTGGGGAATTTGCGCCTCGCGCGGTCGCCGTTAAGCCCAACCGGTGTTGCCCCGGATGCTGAACCCGCCGTATGCACGACGCCCCCCTGCGAGAATGCACCGCCCTGACCTCAACGATCGGAGCCCGCGGTCCGTCTGAATGGTTTGAAGGTCCCGCCACGTTTCCCTTTCCACCCGCCCCCACCATGCGTACGATGCGCACGCTCACTTCCCTGTCCGTCTCGGCCGTCGTGGCTGTGTTGGCGGCCTCGCCGGCGCTGGCTCAGAAGCAGGTGCTTCCGCCGGCCGTCGCCCCCATCGACACCACCGATCCGGTGGCCATGATGGTCGCGCGACTTGACCTCGAGAAGTACAAGACGACACTCAAGGGCCTTACGCAGTTCGGCGACCGGAAGCAGGGCACCAAGCGCAATCGCGACGCCGTGGACTGGATCGAAGCGCAGCTCAAGAGCTACGGCTGCTCGAACACCGAGCGCATCACGTATCGCTACGAGCCGCCCACGTTGGCCGAGCGTCCGGCGACTCCGCCCGCGGCGACTCCGCCTGCCGCCGGGCAGCCGCCGCTTCGTCGCGTGGGGCCGCCCGCCACACAGGCCTCGGGCGGTGGACGCAACCGCGGCATCCGCACGCGTACCGGTGTGAACAACGACTCGCTGCTGCAGCCCGACCCGCGGCTGCGCGCGCTGAACGCCGAGCCCAGCATGCCGGGCGAGCGTCAGGAAGTGTATTGCACCAAGATCGGCACCACCCACCCGGAAGAGATGTACATCGTGGGTGGTCACATGGACGGCATCGGTTGGGGCGAGGCCGTGAACGACGACGGCTCAGGCACGGCGCTGGTGATGGAACTGGCGCGCGTCTTCAGCAATCCCGACGTGCAGACAGAGCGCTCCATTCGCTTCGTGCTCTGGAACAACGAAGAGAGCGGCCTGAATGGTGCGCGCGCCTACATCGAACAGCGCGCGAAGCTGCAGGGCATCGAAGAGCCGAAGGGCTCAGGGAAGTATCCGGAGCCCAAGTGGCTGGGCATGATCCAGCATGACATGATGATGTGGGATCACGGCATGCCGAAGGCCGATGGCACGATCGCCAAGGACCAGCGCCCCGAAGCTGATGTGAACATCGAGTTCCAGATCAACTCGAAGATGTGGAAGGCGTCGTCGGAATTGGCGTGGGCGCTGCACCAGGCCAACTCGAAGTACGCGACCGACTACCCGGCGCAGGTGGGTCCGCACATGACCAACACCGACTCGGGACCGTTCCAGGACCTCATCCCGGCGATCAGCTTGCGCGAGAACGAGCGCGGCACGCAGACCGGCAGCGGCTGGAATCCGCACTGGCACCAGCCGACCGACGTGTGGTCCACGTACAGCGACAATGATTTCCGTCTGGGACTCAACGCCGCGCAGACCACGCTCGGCGGCGTGGGCCGGTTGGCCGGCGCCACGCTCAAGAAGCTGCCGGCCAAGATGTAATTACGACGTCATCACACTAACGGCGGAATGCGCCCGGCCCACGGGCGGGCGCGCTCCAGCTGACCGGCCACTCGGAACAGTGTGGCCTCGTCGCCGAAACGCGACACGAGTTGCGTGCCGATTGGCAGCCCCGCGGCGTTCCAGTGCAACGGCACCGACATCGCGGGCTGTCCGGTGACATTGAACAGCGGGGTGTAGGGAATGAAGCCGTACACTTTCTTCGCCGTCTCGTTGAGCAATCCCGCCGCCTTGAGCACGCCACCAAGACCGAGCCCCGCCACCACGCGCAGCATCGCCCGCTCGGCGGCACTTGGTTGTAGCGCGCCGATCGTGAACGGTGGCGCGCCGAGCGTGGGTGTGACCAGCACATCGTACTCGGTGAAGAAGCGTCCCACGGTGCGCCCCGCAACTTGCAGCGTGCGCACGGACGTCGCGTAGTCCGCGGCGCTGGCCGCCTTGCCCACGAGCCCCAGCGCCCACGTGGTGAGCTCCACATCATCGCTGCGCGGGGCGCGCTTGAGCTGCTCACTGATCCACTCGATGTCGGCGCGCGCTTCGGCCGCCACCACCGTGAGAAACGCCTGCGACAGCGACGGCGCGTCAACCACCGGTCCGGCGCGGATCACATCGTGCCCCAGCGATTCCAGCAGCGCAGCGGCATCTTCGAGCGCGGCCACGCAGTCGGGGTGCACCGTGCTGCCGAAGAACGGCGTGGTGGTCACGGCCACACGCAGG
>CANGXK010000096.1 GCA_947457715.1 Gemmatimonadota bacterium | reverse complement strand
TCGCGTCTCGAAGAGCTCGACGCGCGCACCACGCAGCTGGCGCAGCAGGCCGAGGCACTGCACGCCCGTGCGGGCGAAGCCGATGCCGATATCGCCGACGCACGTGAGGCGATGTCGATCGCGGAGCGTGATCAGGAGCAGGCGCGCGAAGCGCGGGCCACCTGGCAGGTCGCTCAGGCGCAGGCGCAGGCGCGCCTCTCGGTCGCGATCGACCGCGAGAAGCGGTTGAATGAAGAGGACTCCACCGCGGCTGCGCGTCTCGAGTCGCTGGCGCGCGAGCTCACCAACTTGTCGGAAGCCGACCAGAACCTGGCGCAGCAGCTCGACGGCTGGCGCTCCGAGCTGGGCACGGAACAGAAGACCCTCGCCGATGCCGACGCACGCCTGGCCGATGCCGAGCGGGCCGTGGCCGCCGCCAACGGCGCGCTCGACGACGCCGAGCGCATGCTCGATGAAGCACGCCGCCGGTCGTCGGCGCTGGGCGAACAGCTGCATGGCGCGCAGCTGCGTCACACGGAACTGTCCGGTCGCCGCGAAGCCATCCGTCAGCGTCTCGAAACCGAATGGCGCCGAACGCTCGAGGATCTGCTGACCGGATTCGAAGAGCTCGACCTCGAGACCGACGCGTTGCGTACCGAAGCGAAGCAGTTGCGCGAGTCGCTCGACGAGCTGGGGCCGGTCAATCCGCTGGCGATCGAGGAGCACGAGGAGGAACAGCGGCGGCTCGAGTTCCTTACGGGACAGCGCAATGACCTCGTGGCCGCCAAGCAGTCGTTGCATCAGGCCATTCGCGAGATCGACAGCACGGCCCGTGAGCTGTTTCTGGCGACGTTCTCACAGGTCCGCGAGAACTTCCGTCAGATTTTTCTGCGCATGTTCGGCGGTGGCGAGTGCGACCTCCGACTCGAGAACCCCGATTCACCGCTCGATTGCGATATCGAGATTCACGCGTCGCCGCGCGGCAAGAAGACACAGCGCATTCACCTGCTCTCCAGCGGTGAACGCGCGCTGGTTGCGCTGTCGCTGCTCTTCGGCATCTTCCTCACCAAGCCGAGCCCCTTCTGCCTCATGGACGAAGTGGACGCGCCGCTCGACGACCAGAACATCGGCCGTTTCGTGAAAATGCTGAACGACTTCAAGTCGCGCACGCAGTTCATCGTGATCACCCACAACCCGCGCACAACCTCAGAGGCCGCCGATGCCGTGTACGGCGTGACGATGCAGGAGCCGGGCGTGTCGTCGATCGTGAGCGTGCGCTTGCGCGGCGGACAGCAGGTGGACGAAACCGTGGTGCCCGACGACGCCATTGCGGATGACGCCATCGCGGGCGAGATGGGCGGCGAGGACAGTGACGCTGACGGCGGCATCCGCGGTGAAAACGCCGATGATGGTCCGGACGATCTCGTCGTCGCGGACGAGGACTCCGCCGCGGAACCCTCGCCGGCGTGAGACCGCTCGCGCGGCGGCGGTGGTGGGGCGCCGCAGCGCTGTCCTGCGGTGTGGCCCTGATGTCCATCCCTCGGCCCGTGCCGGGGCAGTCCGTAGTCGTTGACGGACCGGCTGCCGTCGCGTTGCCGACCCTCACCCCGACCCTGGTGGTGCGTGCGCTCGGCTTCGGGAACGTGCGACCACTCCGCGTGCGGCTGCAAGTCGCGACGTCGGTCGATTTCGGCTCCGGCACCGTCGCGCTCGACTCGTCGTTCACGACTGCCGACACCATCATCACGGTACAGATGACGCGTCCGCTGCCCAGCGAGGCGAGCGTGTACTGGCGCGTCAGTGTGCAGGGCACATCGGGCCTGACGGCCGAGTCGCCGATCACCGGTCCACGCACCGTGCCCGCCTGGCTCACGCTCATCACGCCGAACTCCGCCACGGGCGACATTTTCGACGTGCGCCGCCCCCTGTTCGTGTGGAAGAGCGCGCGCCTCACACCAGCGGCGGGTCGCTGGACATACACCGTGGAGATCACGAGCGGGGGGCGCAGCGAGCAGGCTTCCGGCGGTATCCTCGACACGACGTACCGAGCCGCCACGAATCTGCAGGCGAATACGTCGTATCGATGGAACGTGCGGGCCGCACTGCCCAACGGTGAGGTCGTGCGCGTCGCAAGCCTCGCGTCGTTCCTGATTACGGACCCGCCGCTGCCGACCACCACGATTCTGTATCAGAACTTCCCGAATCCGTTTCCGTCGGCCAGCGCCTTCAGCACCTGCTTCTGGTTCGACGTGGGCGAGCCGGGCGGCGCGGTATCGCTGGATGTGCTGGACCTCCGCGGCAACGTCGTGCGTACGATTGTGCCCGCGCTCGACGGGGTGACCCAGTTCGCCGCGGGTCGCTACGGTCGTGGGGCACCGGGCGCCGGCAGCAACTGCGACAACCGCTTCGTGTGGGACGGCACGGCCAGCGATGGGCGTACCGTCGCCCCCGGCGTCTACATGGCGCGGTTTCGCAGTGGCCGCAGCGCGCCGACGTTCCGACGGATTCTGTTCCAAGGACGCTGATGAGGTACTCGACCAGGCACGACGCGTGAAACTCACCACCGTTGGCACTGGCACGGCGACACCGCACGCCACGCGAGTCAGTGCCGCGCATCTGGTGGAGTCGGGCAGCGGCGACCACGCGGTCCGGCTCCTGCTCGACTGCGGCAGTGGATCGGTGCATCGCATGGCATCGCTCGGTGTGGCATGGCAGTCGATCACGCACGTCGCGATCACGCACTTCCATGCCGACCACATTGCCGACCTCCCGCTGCTGCTCACGGGTTGGCGCTGGGGCCAGCGGCCACCGCGCAGCGCACCCGTCACCCTGTACGGGCCGCCGGGGACCGGTGCCGTGATCGAGCGCATGGCGGGCGTGTACGGCGCATGGATGCTGGCGCCCGGCTTCCCGTTCACGGTCCGGGAACTCGTCCCCGACGAGATCGTGAAAGTGGGCGAACACGTCACGCTGGCGGCACAGCCGGTACCACATACGACGGAGAGCGTAGCATATTCCGTGAGTGACGGGAAGCGTCGTCTCGTGTACACCGGTGATACCGGCGTGAGCGAGGCGCTCGGGGCATGGTCGGCGGGATGCGACCTGCTGCTGGCCGAGTGTTCGCTGCCCGATACGTTGGCCATTCGCGAACATCTCACGCCGCGACAGGCCGGACAGCTCGCAGCACATGCCGCCACGCATCGGCTCGTGCTGACGCATTTCTATCCGCCCGTGGACGCCGTGGACATTCTCGGCGAAGTGGCGGAGTGCTACGCCGGTCCCACGGTCCTCGCGACCGACGGCTGGTCCATCGAATTCTGAGGACGTGACATGCTGGTCGTAATGCAGCCCAACGCGAGCGCCGCCGACATCGACAAGGTCTGCGACGAGATCGTGCGACAGGGCTTCAAGCCCCTTCCCATGCCGGGCGCCGTGCGCACGGCGATCGGTCTCCTGGGCGATGACGCACAGGTGGATTGGTCGTACATCGAGGGGCTCCCCGGCGTTGCGAACGTCCTCATCGTGCAGAAGCCGTATCGTCAGGCGTCGCGCGAATGGAAGAACGAGAATACGATCGTCGAGATCGCGCCGGGTGTGCGCGTGGGCGGCAGCGATGTCGTGGTGTTCGCCGGTCCGTGCTCGGTGGAAAGCGAGGCGCAGATTCTCGCGTCGGCGCATGCGGTGCGGAACGCCGGTGCGCACGCGTTGCGCGGCGGTGCCTTCAAGCCGCGTTCGTCGCCCTATGCGTTCCAGGGCCTTGGCCTCGAAGGACTCAAGCTGCTCGCGCTCGCGCGCAACGAAACCGGCCTCGCCATTGTCACGGAAGCGATGGACGAGCGCGGTGCCGACATGGTGGCCGAGTACGCCGACTGCATTCAAATCGGTGCGCGCAACATGCAGAACTATTCGCTGCTGCGTCATGTGGGTAAGCTTGGCAAGCCCGTGCTGCTCAAGCGCGGCATGGCCGCGACGATCAACGATCTGCTGCTCAGCGCCGAGTACGTGCTGTCGGAAGGCAACCCGAACGTGATTCTCTGCGAGCGTGGCGTGCGCACCTTCGACAGCGCCACGCGCAATCTCTTCGATCTTACGGCGATCCCCGTGGTGCAGAAGCTGTCGCACCTGCCGATCATGGCCGACCCGAGCCACGGTACGGGACTGCGCGACAAGGTCACACCGATGGCACGCGCGGCCGTGGCCGCCGGTGCCGACGGCATTCTCGTGGAAGTGCATCCCACGCCCGACAAGGCGCTCTCGGATGGTGCGCAGTCGCTGTATCCGGAGCAGTTCACCGAGCTCATTCGACAACTGCGCCTGATTGCGGGCGCGATCGACCGCGAGCTTGCGCCCACGCCGCCGCTACCCACGCCGCACGCCTAGGAGCCAAACACGGGCGAACGGCGCCACTCACGATCTGGAACGGTGACGAGGCAGGACAACGCCCTTCGGCGGGTGTCGGCCTCGGGCACCTGCCCGGCCCCCGCGTGTAATCAGTCCCATGACCATCATGAATCGATTTTCCGCCCGCACCATCCGTCCCGCGTTCGTGGCGGCGGTCACCATGGCCATGCCTGCGTCTGCGGCGCTCTCGGCGCAGACCGTCGCGGACGCCGAAGCGGCGTACACGCGCGCAGCCCAGTCGTGGTCGATCACCCGCACGCTGCAGGCGAACTTCGATCAGCAGATCACCAACCCGATCCTCGGCCGCACCGTGACCTCGCGCGGCGTGTTCGTGCAGGAGCGGCCCAATCGCGTGTCTATCACGTTCACCGAACCGGCTGGCGATCGCATTGTCGGTGACGGCAAGAGCCTGTGGGTGTATCTGCCGAGCAGCACGCCGGGGCAGGTGCTGAAGCTACCGGCGAACGCCGACGGGGCGATTGTGGCCGACCTGCTTGGTCAGCTGCTCGACACGCCGCGGCGCGCGTTCACGATCACCGGCGGCGAGCGCGTGCCGGTCGACGGACGCAGCACGCGCCGCGTGCAATTGGTGCCGAAGAGCCCGAGCGCCGTGCCGTTCAGCAAAGCCGTGCTCTGGCTTGACGACAAGGAATCGCGCCCCGTGCGCGTGCAGGTGCTCGACAGCCAAGGCGTCGATCGCACCATTACGCTCACCAGCTGGTCGCCCGACGCCGCGCTGCCGAAGGACTCCTTCAAGTTCGTCCCGCCCAACGGCGCAAAGGTCTCGACGAAGCTCCCCGGCGGGCGCTAACGCCACTGGCTAGCGAAGAGCGGCCGGCACTTCGACCGCGCGCTTGTCGATCGTGAACACGTCCCCAGGGCTGCGCGCGCCCTGCAGCAATGCCATCGCCCGCTGTAACGCACTGTCGTCCTGCGTGCGGCGCAGGAAGTCGGCATCAGGACCAAAGGCGACGCGCGTCATTTCGTAGCCGAGCGAACGGGAGATCCACAGCGCGGCGCTATCGAACACCGACCGTGGCGGCGCCACGCCCCGACTGACAAGATCGGCATACAGCGCATCGAGCACGGCCGGTGTGACCGGATCGCCGGGGCCATTCATGCGGCGTGCCTGCACCTGCGCCTGCTTCGCGACCGCGTCCCGATAGGCTCCGGCGTTCTTGCCCATCGCCCGCGCCAACGACTGTACCTGCATCGGTGTGATGGTGTCGCCCGAGACCACATCCGGCGTGATGCCACCGCCACCGAACACCGTACGACCACCATCGGTGCGAAAGCGCGGACGAATGGTGTCGGCCAGCGACACGCCCACGCGGTCATCGGGTTGCAGCTCGGCCTCGCGATCAGGGGGCGCCGGGCGATTGATGCTGCGGCCCACGGGCGTGTACCAGCGCGCCGTCGTCAAGCGCAACGCGCCGCCGCTGGACAGCGGATACACGTTCTGCGCACTGCCCTTGCCGAACGACGTCACGCCCAGCACGATCGCGCGGTCGTGGTCCTGGAGCGCACCAGCCACGATCTCCGACGCGCTCGCGCTGGCGCGGTCCAAGAGCACCGCGAGAGGCAACGTGGGCCACCGCTGCGGCTGACTGTCGGTGAAGATCTGCGGCTGCGATCCCGGCCGTGCGCGCAATTGCACGATGCTCTGTCCACGATCGAGGAACAACTCGGCCACCGCGACGCCCTGCTCCAGCAGGCCGCCGGGATTCCCGCGCAGATCCATCACGAGCGATCGCGCCCCGAGCTTCACGACGGAATCCACGGCAGCGCTGAGCTCCATCGCGGTCTGCGCGCTGAACACATTCACATCCACGTAACCCACGCCGTTCTGCAGCAGTTGCACCCGCTGCACCGCGCGCAGGTGCACCTTGTCACGAATGAGCGTGAAGTTCACGCGGGAATCGCCGCGCTCCACCGTGAAGGTGACGCTCGATCCTGGTGACCCACGCATGGCCTTCGATGTTTCATCGCGCGACCAGCCGCGGGTCGATTCCGTCCCCACCAGCACGAGCCGGTCGCCGACCAATACGCCGGCGCGCTCCGACGGACCACCGATGATCGGTTCGATAACCACCGGCCAGCCATCACGAATATCAATCTGCAGCCCCACGCCGGCGTAGGTGCCGCTGATCTGTTCGTTCAGACGCCGCAGGCGGTCCTCGGGCAGATACGTGGTGTACGGATCCTTCAGCTCACGCAGCAAGCCCGACACCGCCTTCTCATAGATCGCACTGCCGTCGAGCGAGTCCACGTACCTCCGCGCCACGGCAGCCACCACCTGATCGAACAGCCGCGCCCCACCGAGCGGCTCACGCACCTCACGGGTGCCCACCGTGAGATCACGTCCAGCCCACCACCCGCCGAGCGAGAGCAATACCGCGAACAGGCCAGCCGCGGGGATCGCGCGCGACCGTCGGCGCGCCCTCTGTGGCGTGTCGGGCAACGGTTCAGCCATGGGTTACCCCGACCGCGGACAACGGACGCTCCACCGGCACCTCGGAAAAACGATGAGGCCACTGCATGGCCAACGCCGCCAGGCAGCGCGCGGTCACCACGTCGGCGTCGCCGCCGGCATCGACGGCAACAACCGGGCCGATCTCGGGATGCTGCGATTGCCACGCCGGCTGCAACGCCTCGTCGAACGCCGCGCGCACGCGACGATGGAATGCATCCGCTTCCCGTTCCATGCGATCGGCACTCCCACGCGCCTGCATCCGCGCCATCGCCTCGTCGAGCGGCAACGACAGCAACAGCGTCAGGTCGGGAGCCAATCCACCCGTGGCGAACGCATTCACCTCGCGGAGCGCCGGCAGTGACAGCGCGCGTCCACGACCCTGATACGCATAGGTCGACAACACGAAGCGATCGACCAGCACGGTCGCACCGCGATGCAGCGCGGGCGAGAGCACCTCGCGCACCAACTGCGCGCGCGATGCCGCGAACAGCAGCGCTTCCGTTTCCGGGGTGAGCGCGGACTGCGGATCGAGCAGCACCGCACGCAACGCGTCG
Source organism: Gemmatimonadota bacterium (assembly GCA_947457715.1). Next base: position 1,180 of record CANGXK010000096.1, on the reverse strand, counting down.
CCAGCCGGCGTGCCACCAGGCTCGCGAACCGCCACGACATCGTGACCGGACGCCGCGAGCCGATCGGCCAGCAGACGCCATTGCGTCGTCTTGCCAACCCCCTCGCCGCCTTCCAGTACGATGAAGCAACCGCCGGTCGCGCCGCCCATGGCCAACAGGTCAGCCAAGGATGATCGAGCTGGTCGCGCCAGCGCGGATGCCATCGGCGATCCACTGATTCACGCGCAGCATGAGCTTATCGAAGTTGTCCTGAGCCGAGATCGCGGCCTGATAGACGCTGTTCACCTGGACCTGCTGCAGCAGCGCGTCGAGCTGCTGCTCCATCTCGCTCGTCGGCTCGTCGCCACGATCGATCATCGCCTGCGCATCCTGGCGGATCTGTTCCATCTGCCGCAGCACCGTGGTCGCTTCGCGGTCGTTATTCAACGCCTCGCTGCTGCGCTTCACGGCCTTGTACTCTTCGCTTTGACCGATCGTACGGCCAAGGTCCTTCGCCTTGCTTTCGAGCATGGAGATCGGCCTCCTCGGCCGAGTAAATGCAGTTGAGTGAGATTTACGCCGGCGCGTGCTGCGCCAGCACCACACGTTCGCGACCCGTCAGGTCGCGCACCACCTGTACCTGCTGATACCCCGCAGTCGTGGCCAGGGCGGCGGTCCGTTGCGCGCGTCGGGCATCGACCTCGAACACCACCCAGCCACAGGGCTCCAGCAGCTCGTGTGCGCCCGCCAGAATGGCCGCATAACGGGCCATGCCCTCATCGGCCGCCACCAGCGCCACCGTGGGCTCCCAATCCCGCACACTGCGCGGGAGGGTGGCCACTTCGCTGTACGCAATGTAGGGCGGGTTGGACACAATTACACGGGCCCGGACGCCGCGGAGGGGGGCCAGATCGGCCCCCTGCCGGAACTCCACGGGTGCCGCCCCGGGTGCAGCCGCCGCCACCCTCGCCGCGTTGGCGGCAGCCACCGCCAGCGCATCGTCGGAGAGGTCGGTGGCGATGACCCGCTCGAACCGGCCTTCGGTGGCCAGGCTCAGGGCAATCGCGCCGGAGCCGGTGCCAATATCGACGGCGATCCCGCCGGGGTGGCCCGAAGTGAGACGCAGTGCCTCACCGACCACGATCTCGGTTTCCGGACGCGGAATCAGCACCCGCCGGTCCACGTTGAGCACGAGGTGGCG
>CANGXK010000095.1 GCA_947457715.1 Gemmatimonadota bacterium | reverse complement strand
ACCGCAGTACGGCCTCCGTGTACCGCCCCTGGCACAGGGTGGCTGGTACCTGATGGCGGGTTTCTTCCTGACGATCAGCATCCTGCTCTGGTGGGTTCGCGTGTACCGTCGGGCGCGCGCCCTCAACATGGGCACGCACCTGCCGTGGGCCTTCGCCAGCGCGATCTTCCTGTACACGACGTTCTTCTTCCAGCCGCTGCTCGTCGGCAGCTGGAGCGAGATGGTGCCCTTCGGCATCTTCCCGCATCTCGACTGGACGTCGGCGTTCTCGATTCGCTACGGCAACCTGTACTACAATCCGTTCCACGCCCTCTCCATCGCCTTCCTGTACGGCTCCGCCGTGCTGTTCGCGATGCACGGCGCCACCATTCTGGCGGTGGCCCGGTTGGGCGGTGAGCGCGAGATCGAGCAGATCACCGATCGTGGCACCGCCGCCGAACGCTCCATGCTGTTCTGGCGCTGGACGATGGGCTTCAACGCCACGATGGAATCGATTCACCGGTGGGCCTGGTGGTTCGCCGTGCTGACCACCTTCACCGGCGGCATCGGCATCCTGCTCACCGGCACCGTCGTCGACAACTGGTACCTCTGGGGCGTGAAGCATGGCCTCGTGGCACCGTACCCGGCGCAGAACACCCTGACCGAGGAACAGCAGCAGTTGCTGCGTGGTCGCTATCAGGGCACCGCTCCGGATTCGTTCCCGTCGTACGTTGCCCCGCAGCCCGTGATGATGCTCGACTCGACCGCCCTGATGGCTCCGGCGGACTCGATGACGGCAGATTCCACCAAGGTTGATTCCACGGCCGCGAGGAACACGCCATGAGCACCCTTCGACGTTCGCTTGGCCTGATGGCCCCGCTCGCGCTGCTCTCCCTGGGCGCCTGCGGTGACGGCAAGACGGATTCGGTGCAGGTCGGGTATCGCGGGACCGCCATGGAGCAGAACTACGACCATGGCGATCTAAAGGCGAAGTTCGCGCAGGTGAAGATTCCCACGCCGCTCCCCCCCGCGGGCGAGTCACCGCCGGGTCCGCTCCCGTGGCAGAACGTGCAGGTGCTCAACGACATCTCGGTCGGTGAATTCAACCGCACGATGGTCGCGATGAGCACCTGGGTGGCCGGCACCGGCAACTGTGCCTACTGCCACAACATCGCGAACCTCGCCGCGGACACGCTGCCCAACGGCAAGCCGCTGTACACGAAGCTCGTGGCCCGTCGCATGCTGCAGATGACCCGCCAGATCAACGGCCAGTATTCGCAGCACGTGAAGAACACCGGCGTGACCTGCTACACCTGTCACATGGGCAAGCCGCTGCCGAACGGCCTCTGGTACTACTCGAGTCAGACGGACTATCTGCGGCATTATCTCGATCGCGATGGCGCCCGCGTGGTCTCGCAAGCGATGGCTCCATCGAACGTGAATCGCAGCTCGGTGAAGCAGACGGAATGGACGTACGCGCTCATGATTTCGCAGTCCCGCTCCCTGGGCGTGAACTGCACGTACTGCCACAACACCCGTCAGTTCGCCAGCTGGAAGGAAGCACCACCGGCTCGTGTCACCGCGTACCATGGCATCCTCATGCTGCGTGACGTGAACCAGAACTACCTGTCGCCGTTGCAGCCGGTATATCCGTCGGTGCGCCTCGGCATGCAGGGCGATGCGCCGAAAGCCCAGTGCGTGACGTGCCACAACGGCAACTACAAGCCGCTGTACGGGGCGCAGATGGTGAAGGACTACCCTGCCCTCTGGGGTCGGGCGGATTGGAACGGCGTGCCCTTCAAGGGACTCACGCCGACGGTGGACACCACGGCTGCTGCCGCGGCTCCGGCCGCTCCTGCCGCCGCACCGGTACCGACGGTCAAGAGCAGCAGTGCGCGGACCGTGCCCACGTCGACCGCCGTTGGCGGCGCGGCGGGCAGCCTGAACGCGCCGAAGTAACGCAGTCGCATCGCGCTTCCGCGCAAAGGGCCCTTGGCCCACCGCGCGACCAACCCCGTAGTGCCGTCTCGGTGCTACGGGGTTTTGCGTACCCGCGCCGGCCCACCAGTATCCGACTCGCGGATCTCAGACGTCGTGATCACCTGGGCTTCGCAGAAACCGCCGTCGCCCCATACGCATTCATTTGTCGAATGCCGGTCCATCGGCCGCCCCCTATCCGCCCTCCGAGCGAGCTCCCTGTGTCCACCCGTCGCCTTCCCGTGTACATCCTCGCCGACGTTTCCGGCTCGATGCAGGGTACCCCCATCGAATCCGTGAAGTCCGGGATCCGGCAGCTCCATCGCGACCTGCTCGGTGATCCGCAGGCGATCGAGAGCGCCTATCTGTCGGTGCTCACCTTCTCCAACACTGCGCAGCAGATCGTGCCGCTCACGGAAGTCGCGATGTTCAACCCGCCGGAGCTGCAGGCCAGCGGACAGACGAACTTCGGTGACGGACTCCGGCTGCTGCTGGAAGTCTTCGAACGCGAACTGGTGCGCACCACGGCCGATCAGAAGGGCGACTGGCGTCCGCTCGTGTTCATTCTCTCCGACGGCGCCCCCACCGATGTCGACTGGCCGATCTACGCGCAGCAGCTCCGCGAGCGTCGCCCCGCCAACATCATCGCCGTGGCGTGCGGCGATCAGGCCGACGTGGAAGCGCTCAAGCAGGTCACCGAGATCGTCATCCAGATGCAGGACATGTCCCCCGACGCCTTCAAGGCGTTCTTCCGCTTCGTGTCGGCGTCGGTGAAGCAGACGAGCGCGAAGGTCGGTGCAGTGGCCGACGGCGGTGGCATTACGCTGCCGCCTCCGCCGCCCGGCATCACGATCGTACCGTAAGCGCGTGACCGACGACACCCTCAACGTCGACACACCGCCCGTCGTCGAGACACCCGAGCCCCCGCGCGCGATCTGGGCGGTCTTACCACCGAGCGCGCCGTGGTGCCCCGACGAGTGGAGCGCGCATCTCGACGCGGTCGCGCCGGGACTGCTGCGCCCCGATGTCCATGGCCCGCTGGCCGAAGCCACCGGTATGCGCGCCGCCCGCGATGGCTGGTCCTTGCTGGTGGCGTCGCGCCGCGGTCGACTGCACGCCCATCGCGGCGATCATCGCGAAGATGCCGGCCAACTGCTGCTGTTCGAGCATGGCTGGTGCGCGGCCGTGGCCGACGGCGCCGGCTCGGCCACGTACAGCCGACTTGGTGCGGCGATCGCGACCCATGTCGCCACGCACGCCGTCCGTGAGGCCTTGCAGCACGGACATGCTGACGCCGCCCAACCGGCGCTACTGGGTCGCGCCCTCGAGGCCGGCGCCACGGCGGCCAATCATGCGCTGCGCGACTTCGCGGCGAAGTGCGGGCTCGCGCTGCGCGACCTGCGCACCACGTTGCTCGTCGCCGCGCAGCATGGCGGGAAGATCGGGTTGCTGCAGGTAGGCGATGGCGCGTCGGCGTGCCTCAACGCGGATGGTACGGTGTCGCAGCCGCTGAGCGGACCGATTACCGAGTTCTCCGGGGAAGTGGCGCACTTCCTTCCGGATGACGGCGCCCTCGAGCAGCTGCTGCAGTCACTGGTGATCCGCGATGCGACGCACTGCGCGGCGCTCATTCTCGCCACTGACGGCGTGGAAGATCCGTGGTACCCGTTCACGCGACACGCCGGCCCGCTGTACACGCAGCTGCTGCACGGCGTGAGCGACGCCGTGAGCGCGGGCGGCGTGACGTCGTCGCATCGCGCCCCGGTGTTGAGCGCGCCCGATCCGGTGCACGCGCTCATCGAGTGGCTGGCCTTCGAGAAGCGTGGTGAGAACGACGATCGCACGCTGTGCGTGATCCGTCAGGACGGACTTACGTGGGCACCGTAAGCTGCCGCCTCACTGATGGGCGCGTGCTGCAACTGGAAGACGAACCGGTGGGCACCGGCGCCGAGAAGCGCGTGTTCCTCACGCGCGACCGGCAGTATGCCGTGGGCTTCTACTACGGCTCACTGAGCGACCGTCGGGAACGCGTGGATCGTCTCACGCGCATTCTCACGAATTACAATCCCACGCTCGCCGCCAACGGCGCGTATTGGACGCCATACTACTCGTGGCCGGTGGGCATGGTCGACGGCGAGCACGCCGTGCCGATGGATTTCGTGCGCAGGCAGCAGCTGGTGTGGCCGCCGCTCGGTGTGGTCACACCGACCTACCGCCCCAACTTCTACTTCGCCGATCGGTTCGGCACGAAGCAGGAGAAGGAGGTGCGCTGGTTCACCGGCGGCAAAGCCTCGAAGTTCGTGCCGCAGGCCGAGACGGGCTCGCTGCTCACGCGATTGCAGATCGCCGTGCGCCTGGCGCGCGCGGTGCGCCGGCTGCACATGGCGGGACTCGCGCACGCCGACCTCTCGAACAAGAACGTGTTGGTCGATCCCAAGGCCGGCGACGCCTGCATCATCGATATCGACTCGCTGGTGGTGCCCGGCGTGGCGCCGCCATCGGTGCTCGGCACGCCCGGCTACATCGCGCCCGAGGTGTTGGCCAACAAGGCACAGCCGTCGATCGCCACCGACAAGCACGCCTTGGCGGTGCTGCTGTACGAGCTGCTGCTCGAACGCCATCCGCTGCAGGGCCGGAAGGTGAACAGCGCGCGGTCCGCCGAGGAAGACGAAACGCTCTCCATGGGCGCAAAGGCGCTGTTCGTGGAGCATCCCACCGATCGTCGCAATCCGTCGGTAAAGCCCATCGACGTGCCGTACACGCGATTGGGCCCGGCATTGGCCCAGTGCTTTACGCGCACGTTCGTGGACGGCCTGCATGCGCCGCAGAAGCGCGCGGATGCGGCCGAGTGGGAGCTGGCGCTGTATCGCACGCTGCAGCGCGTGCATCCACTCCCGTCGGGAAAGTGGACGATCGTTGGTGAGGGCTTGCCGAATACGTCGTTGCGCGGCGATGAGCGGCTGGCGAGTGCGCCGCTGGTCGCGCAGCTGTGGCGTGAAACCGATCGGGGGATGGTGGACGAGAAGGATCAGGTGGTCCTCTGGCATCATCTCATGCTGCACGACTGGCACCTGTGTCTCGGCACACTTCCGAATGAGCGGGCCGATCGCACGCCGCGCGGCTACGTGGCGCAACACGGCGGGAAGTGGTGGCTGGTGAACACCAGCGACACGCCATGGTACGTCGAGGGCGGCGCGGCCATCGGTCGCAACGCGTCGGTGGAGTGCGTGAGCGGACTGTCGTTGCGTATCGGCGATGTGTTGCCGGCCCGCGTGCTGCGTCTTGGCGCCACCGTCTGATTCAGTCTGAGTCCATCTCTGGCATCGAGAGCGTTCGCGTTTCATGATACCGCCTGTCCCACCGTCACCGGCTGCCCCGGTCCACGAGTCCGACGCGTTTCAACGTGTCGGCCGTGCGCTGATCGTATGCTGGCCGCTGTGGTCGCTGGATGAGGACGCGGGGGACCGCGCGACGATCTCGGCGCGGCAGCGGAATCGGCTGCTCGACGAAACGGGCAGCGATCATCGTCCGCTGGTCGATTTACTGATCGAACTCGGACACGCCGTGCGTCCCGCGCTGCGGCGCCTCGAGCGCACGCCGCTGTCGCCGGCGGCCTGGGATACCGCGCGCGCGCCGCTCGTGCATCAGATCGTGTCCACGCGCTATTTGCAGCCCGATGTCGCGCGATGGGCGGTGGACGTGTGGGCGCGCGCCCTCGGCGTGTCGCCGGTACCGGCCGCGCGGGAGGTGATCGCGTCGCCAACGATGCGCACCACAGAGACGGTGCCATACGCGTCGGCAACCGGTACGGCGGCCACGGGTACGGCCAGCGCCGCAGCGGCGGCGGCCAAGGCGACACTGGCCCTGGCGACCGCACGCTTCGGCACGGTGCCGGCGCTGCCAAGCGCCCCGAAGCCGGTGCGCCCGAACGCGCCGTCATGGGCCGGCGGGCCGGCATCGTTCGGCGTGGGCGCCAAGGTGAAGCCCGCGGCACGGTTGGCGCTGGCCAGCAGCGGGCGGCTCGTGCCAAGTTCGCCACAGGTGCAGGGTCCCAAGTACCAGCCGGTGGAGCGACTCGCGGCCATCGTGTTCGCCGGGCTGCTGGTAGTGGTCTCGCTGTCGATGGGGCGGGCCCTGCGAAACCGCGAGGTGTCGCGCGGTCCCGAGGCCCTGCCCGAGGCACTGCCATCGGCAGTACCAGCAGCACTGCCGATGGCCAGTGCCGCGGCCAGAGTGCCCCGTACAGCCGAAAACGTGGCGGCACTCGACACAGTGCAGCCTTCGGCGGCATCGGGGCTCACAGAGGCTCCTGCGGCCAGCGGCGAGACCGTCGCGGTCGTTGCTCCCGCGGCGGATGTGCCGTTCGTGTCGCCGATGCTGTCCGGGGTGGCCGGCCGGTACCGCGTGACCCAGCGCATCCGCTCGGTCGACGGCAGCACGAGTTGCGCATCGGTGGCGCGCGCGCTTGGCGTCGGGCGCGAAACCGAGGAGCGCATCACGCATGTGCCGGGGAATGCCGACTTCCGCCTGGATTCACGCGACGTGGCGGGAACGCTCGACCGCGAGGGGCGATTTGTCGCCGGGCCCCTGTCGGGGACCACGAACAACATTCCCTGGCAATTCCGGATGCGCGGTCGCTTCCTCCCCAACGGCTTCAGTGGCGAAAGCGAGACATACACCCAAGCGATCATTCGCTGGGGGCGCACGCAGTCGTGCGTGGTCACCGCCGATCTCAGCGCGATCCGTCTCCCGGGCTGAGCGCGCGTGAACATGGGCTTCGTCGATCCGCGCATCCGCATGCGTGACGCGCTGCACGAGTTGGTGGCCCAGGAGCCCACGACGTGGGACCGGCCGTCATTGCTGATTCTGCGCAACCGCCTGCTCGATCACACAGGCAGCGATGCGCGCCCGCTAGCCGAACTGCTGATCGAGGCCTTACGTCGTGGCGTCCGCGAGTGGCTCCCCGACGGCGCGATGGAGTCGGCGCGATGGGACGCGATCGTGGCGCCGTTCGTGATGCAGTGGTCGGCCGAGCGGTTCGTGCAGCCCGACATGGCGCGCTGGGCGGTGGAGTGCTGGGGCTATGCGTGGCACGTGATTCAGCCCGAGCAGCTGCGCGTTGCCCCGCCTCCCAAGGCCAAACCGGAGTCCAGAGCCGAGCCGATCACCGTGCTCGCCGCCCGATTGCACGCCACGGCGGCAGCGAGCGGAGCGCAGGCCGCGCGCAGGGCAGGGTTGGGCGCAACGGCGCCCCACGTTACGCCCCGCGTTACGCGCGCAGTCACACGCCCGACGTCGGTGACCACCCCCACGTCACGCGGGCCAGCGCGCAGGGCGGCGCCGTATCTCCCCCATGCGCGCGTGGGGGCGCCATCGATGAATCCGTGGATCGCCCGCAGCATGGTGGGGGTGCTCGGGCTCTTGGCGCTCGGGGTGATCATGCAGGTCACGCTCGGCTCACGGAGTGCGCCACCGGTGCCGGCGGCGAGTGGCTCGACCATCCCGCCTCCGCTGGCCACCGGCGCATCAGACGCCGCGAAGGCCAGCGCGATAGGACCCACGATGTCGAACCGCGTGATTCCGCCAAGTCTCACCGGCGGCGTGGTCATCAATGCACCCGCCAATCCGGGCGTGCCGGCGATCACCCGCGCGATGCTGCCGACCGGCGCCGACAGCGCACGCATGCTGTTCGTCGATCCGGCCCGCCGCGCGGTGGGGGATTCGCGCCAGGCGAACATCCCGCTCGTGGCCTCCCAGGCCACCTACGACGAAGTGCATCTCGAAGACGGCACCACGATGCGCGGGCGCGTGGAGATCGTGCGGGCCGGCGCGGTGATCTTCCGCGACTTGCGCACGGGGTTGCGACACGAGCTCCGCAAGGAGGAGATCAACGAGATCATCACCGAGTTCGGCACGCCGGTGCGCTTCCGCGCCAACACGGGCAGCCGCGCATCTGGCGCCCCGCGTTCGCGGGCCATGGTGGCTGCCGCCACCAGCGCCGGCCTGCGCGCGCGCGGCGTCGGTGGATCGTACCGCGTGCGCTACGCGGCGCCGGTGGCGGTGGGCTCAAGCGAGTGCGCGTCGGTGTGGACGCGCGCGCCCGATGCGGTGGACCGCGCGATCGTGCGGCATGTGCCGGGCGCCGACACGCTCACGCTCGCCTTCGACGCGGGCGACAACTTCCCGAGCAACGTCGATCCCGACGGATTCTTCGCGTCGACCTTTCGCATCGTGCCGGATCAGGCGCGCACCAGCACCGCGCTGACCACGCGCCTCACCGGCCAGTTCCGCCAGAACGGCTCGATCGCGCTGACGGTGAACATCGTGTTCTTCCGTCGCATGCGCAGCGGGGCCGACCTCGCCTGCACCGTGACCATCAACGCAGAAGGCCAGCGCGAAGGATAGCGCTGGCCTGGCGGTGCACGCCGGATCCTTACTTCGTGTGGACCAGCAGGCGGTCGAAGGATTCCACTTGCGTCTGCCCGAAGCTGGTCACGGTCACGCTTTGTTTCGTGGCCGGATCGTGCAACACGAGCCGACCATCGACATAGCGAACCAGACGGAACGGCACGTCGGGCCCGATGCTGGCCATCTTCCGTTCGCGCGTGAGCGCGCGCATGGCCCCGCGCAGAAAATTGTTGGTGCCCGCGGGCAGCTCAGCCGCCACGGTGTTGGT
>CANGXK010000094.1 GCA_947457715.1 Gemmatimonadota bacterium | reverse complement strand
CCGGACCTATTGAGGGAGGACCGCCCGACGGGGCCGGACAACTCCACCCTTCGCCGCGCTCCGGTGTCGGCGTCGCGTAGCCGACGCGGGGCAGCACCTCGCGGGCACCCAGCGCGAGCCCCCACACCACCACCAGCAACGACGCCACGTGCGCGAGTCCGAGACGGTGACGCCACGTACCGACCGCGCTCCAGACACCAAGGAGCGCCACCGCACCGGTGGCGGCCGTGAATCCGATCAACGGCCCGCCGCACGACGCCGGCCACGGCCAGAACATCAGCCCCGCCGCCGCGCCGACCGCGATCGCCACCTGCACCCAGGCACGCCAGGCGCCGGCTGCCGGAGCCGCGGCGGCCGCGGGAGCCGTCGAACGGGCCGGCGCGGCGATCGTGGACGCGGCCCTCGTGCGACCCGCCGATTTCGTCGGGGCCACGGCCTTGCTTTCGGCCAGCAGCGCCTCGTCGGAGACCGACGCCAGCTGCTGGTCGATCTTCGCCAGTTCGGCTTCCCAGTTACGGTCGCTCATCCTCGGTGTGGCTGAAGGTCAGGCCCATCTCACGCCGGCGTGCTTTCTCTCGTCAAAGCATAACGCTCGATCTTCTTGTAGAGATTCGACCGGGGCATGTCCAGCGCCCGGGCCGTCTCCGAGACGTTCCACTCGAAGGCACGCAGTTTGGCCAGCAGAAACGCCCGCTCGGCCGCCACCTTGAACTCCTCGAAGGTCGTGCAATCCACCAAGTTGCCCAATCCCGCCGGCTCGGCCGACCGCTTCCCCACCAGGCGCTCCACATCGGCCGCCGTGATGGTCGCGGCGCTCGCCAGGATGACCAGCCGCTCCACCGTGTTGCGCAATTCGCGCACGTTGCCGGGCCACTCGAGCTCCGACAGCCGCACCAGCGCGTCGTCGGTGATGCCGCGCGCCGGCAGTCCGTCACGGGCGGCGAACTGCTGCAGGAAATACACCACCAGCTGCTCGATGTCCTCGCGACGTTCCCGAAGTGGCGGCACGATGATGGGCACCACGTTGAGCCGGTAGAACAAATCCTCGCGGAAGCGGCCATTGGCAATCTCCTCTTCCAGATGCTTGTTCGTGGCGGCGAGCACGCGCACGTCCACCTGAATCGGCTTGCTGCCGCCGATGCGCGTCACGAAGCCATCCTGCAGCACGCGCAAGACCTTGGCCTGCGCGCTCAACGACATGTCGCCGATCTCATCGAGAAACAGGGTGCCGCCGTCGGCCTGCTCGAACTTGCCGGCGCGATCGGCGATGGCGCCGGTGAACGAGCCCTTCATGTGACCGAACAGTTCACTCTCGATGAGCTCCGACGGAATCGCCGCGCAGTTCACTTCGACAAACGGCTTCTTCACGCGCAACGAGCCACGATGAATGGCCCGCGCCACGAGCTCTTTGCCGGTGCCGTTCTCGCCCGTGATGAGGACGCGCGCCGGCGTGCCCGCCACCTTATCGATGCGTTCGAGTAACGCGCGGATGCCGTAGGTACGCCCCACGATTTCGTAGCGCGATTCGATCGTTTCGCGCAGCCGCGCGTTCTCCTCCGTGAGCAAGCGCGTCTCGAACGCATTGCGCAGCAGCACCAACACACGATCGGTATCGAGCGGCTTCTCGAGAATGTCGTAGGCACCGAGTTGCGTAGCCTCGACCGCGGTCTGGATCGTGGCGTGCCCGCTGATCATCACCACGGTCGCGTTGGGATCGGCCTGCCGCAGTCGTTTCAGCACCTCGAGGCCGTCGAGCCCCGCCATCTTCACGTCGAGGAACACGAGCTGCGGACGGAAGCTGTCGTAGATCGTGATGCCGTCGGCACCACCCGTCGCGGTCTTGACCTCGTAGCCCTCGTACTCGAGCAGCTGGCCAAGGGCCTGACGGATACCGGGTTCGTCATCCACGACGAGAATGCGACGCGCGCTCATGGCACCACAGCCTTGTAGAGAGTGACCTTGCCGTTGGCGACGCGCACGTCGGCCACGGCTTTCGGCAACGGAATCGGCAGCGCATCCGACGGCAACGAATCGGCACCGGCGTCTGCCGCACGCATCGCGTCGATCAACGACGGAATCAACCGCGGCGGCACAGCGATGCCCGTGATGTGCAACTCGCGCACGCGGTACTCGGCGAGCCCCGGACGCACGAGACCGAGCGTGCCGGTCAACCGCAACGTGTCACGTCGATCCAACGCGGCACCGAGCAAACCACGCAAGACGCCATCACCCGCGAAGTCACGCACGTCGACGACGGTACGCAACAACACGTGCTCGTCCACGATCGCGATGTCCGGACGCGATGCGGTGGAGGGCAACGCCTTCGAGACGCCGGCCGCCAACAGGCCGGCCAATTCGGGCGCGCGTAACGACACGTACGCCGGTCCGTTCCGACGCGACAGGCGGGCGATCGCCTCGCGGCCGGCGGTTCCCCCCGGGGAAAGACGCGCCCATACGATGGACTGCTCCAGCTTGGCCCGTTCGGCCCGACGCGCGGCGTCGTGCTCGGCCCCGCTGCGCGAGCCCTGCTTGCGGTCGAGCCGCTCGCTGGCCTGGGTGACTGCTTCGGTGACTCGGCTTGCGGCACCGGAGGCCGCGCGCGTCAGTACCGACGGCAGTCGATCGCCATAGAGCCAATAGCCCGCCACGCCACCAACGGCGAGCACGGCCAGGCAACCGATTCGAGAGAGACAGCCCAAGGGATCCGTGGGTCGGAGGTGGATCGGGAAGGTACGGCCACCCACTCGCAAGCGGCAGCGGTGCGGACGCGGTCGTGTCGGGCGACTGCGGGACAGGATACCCCAAACGAGGATGACCGGACCGCGCGCCGATCGTGGCGCACGCGCGTGAAGACGCCGACACGCTACATCTCTGCCGCGGTGAAGCCTATCAGTGCACGGGCGGGTGGCTGGCACCGACCGTTCCGCGCGAAGGACTCGCCAGCGACGGTACCGACCATGACGCGCAGGCGCTGGTGGCCCGGCTGCGCACCACCACGTATGGCGAAGTCCCGATCCGGTGTGGCGACGGCTGCAAATCCGTGCGACTGCCGTGGAGTGGCCGTTCCGTTGTCCAATGGGAACGGCAAGCACCACGGAGCATCAGTGTGGACGAGATCAACCCCGATGATCCGCGGCTGCGTGTCGCCACGAGCCGACGGCTGGCACGTGAGTATCGATTTGCGGGAGCAGACGATGCTCGGATCACTGCTGGCCGCGCTCAATGCCACTCCCAACGTCTCGGACGCGCGCGTGGAGCGGGCGTACGAATCGTTGAATCTCGAAGGGTCGTGGCACGAAGTGCTCTGGCTGCGCTTCGCCAGCTGCTGAGCTTGCCTGCCGGTACGCTGGCGCAGCGAGTCGGCGGTCGTAGCTTGGGAAGTTCCCCGCGCCGCCTCAGGCGACGCGCCCACGTGAGCATTGAGTGGAGGCATCGCCATGACCACCCCGCGACGTGACTTCCTGCAACACATCGCCCTCGGCAGTCTGTCCGCTACGCTCATTCCCATCACCGCGCAGGCGGCGTGGGCCGAGCGTGCGGGCGCCGCGTCCACGGAATCGGGTGGCGCCCAGAACGTCGATCTGTCGTGGACGCGGCGACTCACGGGCAAGTACAAGGCCGTGTATGACAGTCCCGACATCGGCGGTGGACTCGGCGTGTTGCGCGCCGGCATCGTGAGCGCGCAGTACATGTCAGCGTTCAATGTGCCGGCGAGTGCACTGTCGCCGGTGATCGTGCTGCGTCACGACGGCATCGTGCTCGCGATGCAGCAGGAGTTCTGGGATCGCTACAAGATCGGCGAGAAGTATAAGGTCACGCATCCGTGGTCGGGCGCACCGCTCACGCGGAGTCCGGCGTTGCTGCGAGCGGGCGATGGCTTGCCCGCCGGGCTCGAGAACCACGCGCTCGACAGGCAACTGGCGCGCGGCGTGATCGTGCTGGCGTGCGCGCTGGCGTTTCAGGATGTCGTCGACACGATCGCCGCAGCCGATACGCTCTCGGCCGACGCGGCGGCGGCCAAGGCCCGCAGCCTGATGCTGCCGGGCATCATCATGCAGCCGTCGGGCGTGTTCGCGACCTCGGTGGCACAGGACCACGGCTGCGTGTACGTGCGCGCTACATAACCCTGGCAAAAGAGTGCGCGCTGGCATGACCGCGCCGCACTCACCGTCGAGATCCAGTCCAGATGGCGATGATGCCACACGAGCCTTGCCCGGTTAGCGGAATCAGTTCCGCCGGGGCATTGGCCGTACTCGGATAAATCTCAATGGCTGCGACGGCGCGTGCATCGACAAGCTCATCGAGCGACAATGCCGATGAGGCGTCACCGTCTGATGAACTTCGCGTGCCATTGGGATTGATCGACTGCGGCAAGCTACCAGAGACGGCCTTCTCCAACATGCCCTTCATCGGTTGCCCGTCGAGCAAGACCGTCATGCCGCACGTTCCTCCCCGCCCAAGTACAACCATCCGCGCGCGCCCCCCAGCACTCGTCGCGGCAATCTTTACCGAGCGGCGCCCGCGAAGCATATCGGTAATCCGCCCGGGGTCTCGGGACGCCAGTTCTTCAGGCGTGATGAATTCTGCGGTTACCGCCCCTCGTTGCGACCGCTGCAGCCGGTCATAGAAGCCCGCACGGGAGAGCGGGTTATCCACAAGTGCCGTGACCGCCAACGTGTCGAGCCGGGCGGCGACCGACTGGAGGACCATGCGATAGGCGCCCGAACTGTCGCGCCGTCCGAACCCCGAAGACTCGTGGAATCCGATGCGCCGAATCGTGATGCGAAGAGAGTCTCGCGCCTCTAGGCGGAACCCCACTTCTCCCTTCGCGTCGGTCACCCGTGACGTGCCGTCGCCAACAGAAACGAGCGCATAGGGAATGGGTCGAGCGGTGACGTCAACCACCCGCACCACGACCAAACTCGCTTGCCCCTCGGCCCTTCCAGCGCCCGTTAGGGAGAGGGCCATGACCAGTAGCATGGAGCATCTGGATATCTTCGGCATTCGGCCTCCGCGACGTGAGGCACCACCACGGACACACCTTGGAGGCGCAGGCCTGCCGACTGCGAGTCCCCGCGGAGCGCGAGCGCTCCTGACGCGAAGCTACGGGGGGTTGATGCACCACGCAACGCATTGGAACGTCGGCATGTCGACGTGTGGAACGAGGCGCCACCGTCCGTCACGATCCGTGAGGTGCCCCCGCATCGTGGTGACCATGCCCGCGCGCCGCGCCGAAACCGCGCCGAAACCGGCGCCAACACCGCGATTCGGCAATAGGCGTCACATGGTCCGCCGCCATACTCGGCATCGATGCCCTCGACGTGCTCGTCGAAGTGCATGTAACCAATGGGCTACCTCAGTGGACCAGTGTCGGTACGCCCCCCATGAGCACGGCGCACACGACGCAAAGCCCCCGTCGTGCAGCGGGCCTATCGCGCAGACCGCCATACCAGCTGCGGGCCGCTCACGAACGTACGTCGCGACGTGACGCGGGTTTTCCGAAGGCGGGTCAGTCTCCCACTAACCAGTCTCAGCTCGCCGGCGTCGCGGCCGGTTTTGCGGTGTCGATCAGTGGCCGGATTTGAGGTGTCCACTAAGGGTGGGCCAGCATCGCGATATATGCGTCCCGCGTAGACGTGCAAGGCGGCAGACTTGACCCCAATGCACCAATCCCGTACAGTACACCTGTACAACTAATGATACCTGCAGACGGAAACAGCCCATGACCAAAGCGACGTACAGCCATCTGCGCGAGCATCTCGCCGAGGTGTGGGACGCAGTCGAGGATACCCAAGAGCCCGTAATCCTTCAGCGTCGTGGCCATGAGGATTTGGCGCTGCTGCCGGCCGCCGAGTTGGCTGGCCTGATGGAAACGGCCCATCTGCTCCGGTCCCCCAAGAACGCCGCGAGGCTGATGGCGGCGCTGGCGCGATCAGACGCGCGGGACGTCGAGCCCACCACGCTGAAGGAGTTGCGCGCCTCGCTGGATGCGCACGCGGCCGACTGACTGGCGGCCATGGGAAAGCGTCCGGCCGTTCCCAAGGCAGTTGCCCGCGCCGCTGACCAGGCCGCTGACCAGGCCGCGGCGCAGCCGACGCGGCGCGATGCGGTGGTCCAGCCGGAGTGTCACGAGGATTTGCGCTACTGGGTCGCCGAGCAACCTCGCATCGCGCTCAAGTTGCTGGACCTGATGGAGGTGATCATGCGGACGCCTTTTACCGGCCTTGGGAAGCCGGAGCCGCTCAAGGCGCTTGGTGCCAACGTGTGGTCACGCCGGATCACCCAGGA
This sequence comes from Gemmatimonadota bacterium, assembly GCA_947457715.1. Next base: position 2,368 of record CANGXK010000094.1, on the reverse strand, counting down.
GCATCGGCTCGTCTACAAGGTGTACGATGACCGCATCGACTTCCTGCAGGCCCGGTACCACTACTGATCGTCGCGGCAGCCGCTGGCGTCGCCCCTAGTGCTCCGGGTCGGGATGGACGTCGCGGCAGCAAGACTGATGCGAAGGGATCCGAAAAGGGGTACAATTGATCTACTTGTGAATATAACACCCCTTAAGGGGTACAATACGCCCGATTGCGACGATCTGACCCCCAAAGGGGTATGATATATTGTCCGTAACTACGCGACCCTATGAGGGGTCGTTAAGCCGCACGATGCAATTCCCGACCCTTTTAGGGGTCCGAACCAACGCCGACACCATGCGTAGAGTCGTACCGGAACGATTGCCGCGCCTCGACCCCGCATCGCATGACGCCGCCGTGCGTGGCGCCGTCGTGCTCACCCTCAGCGAGCTGGGCGGCGTGACGCGCTGGTGGCGAACTCGGCAGCGACGCACCTTGCGCGACGCCGCCGGCATGCTGGGCGTGACGCACCGCCTGCTGGCGGAGCTTGAGCGTGGGGAGCGCGGCGTCCGTATGGACACGGCGCTGGACCTCCTCGCGGGCATGGGATTTGACGTAGTGCTCGTGCCGCGAGACCCCTCGCTATCACTGCAAGCACCGGGCGAGCAGGAAGTTCGATGACGGCATCGCGACGCCTCACGGTCTTTCGGGACAACCGATCCGTCGGGACCCTGTGGGCGGACGGATCCCGCCTCCACTTCGCGTACCACGCCGCCGTGCTGGGGGACCGCGCCGCGGCGGTGGGGGTCCTGTTGCCGGTGCGCGACGGCACGTTCGACGATCATGCGGTCCGACCGTGCTTCGAGAATCTCCTGCCCGAGGGCGATCTGCGCGGCTACCTCGCCAAGACGGAGAAACTCGATCTGGGCGACGTCGTCGGCCTCCTCGCCGCGTTCGGCGGCGAGTGCGCCGGCGCGCTGTCACTGTGGCCTGAGGGAGAACTCCCTCCACCCAGCCCCGAGTATGCACCATGCCGTGCCGGCGACGTACGCGCGGCGCTCGCGATGGTCCGCGCGCAGGAGGCGAGCGCCGGTTCGCCCGCGCAGGTCATGAAGCGTGGGCGACTCTCGCTGAGCGGCGCCCAGGATAAGCTGGTGCTCTTCCGGCGCCCACCCAGTGGGCACGGGACTGCCCCCGACGAACCGCTATATCGTCTGCCGATACAGGGGGCGCCCTCGACCGTGCTGGTCAAGCACGCCCGGGAGGAGCGATTCCCGGGCCTGCTCCACAATGAGTTGCTGTGCATGCGCCTCATGGCGGCCGCCGGCGTGCCGACGGCCGAGAGTACGGTGCACGCGCTGGATCCGGAGGTTTACGAAACGGTGCGATTCGACCGCGTGCTTGAGGCGCATGATACGGTGACTCGGCTGCACGCCGAGGACGGGTGTCAGGTCACTGGGCGCACCTCGTTCCAGAAGTACGCCTCGACGGGGGCACCGGGGTATCACGATCTCTGCACCGTCCTTCGGCGTGCGGGCGCCGCGCCCGCAGAGGATGCCGAGCGGCTCCTGCGGTGGGCCGTGGCCAACCTCGCACTGGGCAATCGAGACGCGCACGCGAAGAACCTGACGTTGCTCCACACGCCGACCGGTGTGCGCCTCGCCCCGGCGTACGACGTGACCTGCACCCTGGTGTACCACGAACTCGACGCCGAGGAGCTGCCGCTCCGGTTCGGCGGCCAAGCGCACGCGAAGGCGCTCTCGCCCCATGCCCTGCGCGTGGCCGCCCGGGAGTTCGGTGTCACGCCGGCGCGGGCGGCCATGGTCGCGCGTGATACGTGTGAACGGCTGCTGCTCGCTCTCGACGACACCGTGCACGCTGTGGCGCTGCTCGCCGGGGACGTCCCGATGCTCGAGCGCTTACGCGAGGCGCTGCACCACTCGGTACGCGAAACGCGCGACCGGCTCGTACCAGCGGCGATCGTGTAAGGCGGTTGAGGCGAGGTGCGCGCGGAGGTCGTGTTGTGATCCACATGCGATCCACGAGACTGAACCGCCCCGGGTTTTCAGGAGACTGGTTTAGTTGAGTACACCCACGGATGTGTGGGTGTCGTGTGTGTCGTAATACTGCGCCTCAAACTCGGCCGGCGGAACATAGCCGAGCGGTGCCAGCAAGCGCTCTTGATTGAACCAGGCGACCCATTCGAGCGTCGCCATTTCAACATTCTCGAAGCCACGCCACGGTCCGTCCCGATGGATCACTTCGGTCTTGAACAAGCCGATCACGGTCTCGGCAAGCGCGTTATCATACGCGTCGCCCACGCTACCGACCGAGGGCGCGGCGCCAGCCGCCGCCAGGCTGCCGGTGTAGCGCATGGAGACGTATTG
>CANGXK010000093.1 GCA_947457715.1 Gemmatimonadota bacterium | reverse complement strand
TCGCCGCGTACGAGGCCGTGCTTCGCCATTTCCGCCAGCACGAGGTCTGCTTCCTCGAGGGTGCGACAGAACGGAATCATGACCACGACGTTCGTGAGGCCCATCTGTTCGCGCACGCGGCGGATGGCCTGACACTCGAGTCCGAAGCCGTCGCGATAGCGTTCGCTGTAGTAGCGTGACGCGCCACGGAAGCCCAGCATCGGATTTTCCTCGTGCGGCTCGAACGCCTTTCCGCCAAGCAGCCCGGCGTACTCGTTGGTCTTGAAGTCGCTGAAGCGTACGATGACAGGATGCGGCCACTGCGACGCGGCGATCACCGCCACCCCCGACGCCATGCGATCCACGAAGTAGTCGGGGGCATGGGCGAAGCCGGCGGTGAGCACGGCAATCCGCGCGCGTGACTCGGCATCCGCGAGCTCCGGACGCAGCAATGCCATGGGGTGTACCTTCACCATGTGTTCGATCACGAACTCGATGCGCGCCAGGCCGACGCCGCGGGCCGGCAGCCGCCACCATCGCATCGCCGCTTCTGGGTCCGCCACGTTCAACATGATCTGCGTGTGGGTGGGCGGCAACGCGGTGAGATCGACCTTGGTTTCGGTCCATGGAATCGCGCCGGCGTACACATGCCCCTGCGGCCCCTCGGTGCAACTCACCGTCACCGTGCTGCCGTCAGCGAGCGCCGTGGTCGCATTGCTACAACCCACGATGGCGGCGATGCCCAGTTCGCGGCTCACGATGGCGGCGTGACTGGTGCGCCCCCCGGAGTCGGTCACGATCGCCGATGCGCGTTTCATGAGCGGCACCCAGTCGGGATCGGTCATGCGGGCCACCAGAATGCCGCCGTCCTCAAAGCGCGCCGCCTCGGCCATGCTCTCGAGCACGAACACCCGACCACTCGTGATGCGCTGCCCGACGGCCACCCCCGTGACTAGCACGTCACCCGTTCCCTCGAGCGTGAACGTGGTGAAGTCCGCCGCCCGCTCGCGCGAACGCACGGTTTCCGGGCGCGCCTGCACGATGAACATCTCGCGCGTTTCACCATCGATCGCCCACTCGATGTCCATCGGCATGCCGTAATGCGCTTCGATCGTAGCACACCAGCGCGCCAAGGCGAGCGCCTGCCCGTTATCGAGCACGGCACTGGCCCGCTCGGCGGCGGTGGTGTCGACGTTGGTCGGTGTGCCGTGCTCGTCGAGCACCATCTTGATGAGCTTGGATCCGATCGTGCGGTCGAGAATCGGGGCCACCGTCACGTCACCGAGCAGCGGCTTGAACACGCGCCACTCATCGGGGGTGACGGTGCCCTTCACGACGTTCTCGCCAAGACCAAAGGCGCCATTGATCACCACGAGATTGCGGAAGCCCGTCTCGGTGTCGAGCGTGAACGCGACTCCGGAAGACCCGCGATCGGAGCGCACCATGCGCTGCACGGCGACCGAGAGCGCCACCTTGAGATGGGGATAGCCGTGCAGGGCCCGATACGTGATCGCGCGATCAGTGTAAAGCGACGCGAAGCAACGGCGCACGGCGTCGAGCAGGGCATCCGCGCCGATGACATTCAGGAAAGTCTCCTGCTGCCCGGCGAAGCTCGCATCAGGGAGGTCCTCGGCCGTGGCCGAGCTGCGCACGGCGACCGGCGCGGCGTCGAGGCCCCCCCGCTTGTTGAGCTCGATATAGGCGGCGCGAATCTCGTTCGCCAGATCATCGGGGAGGGCACCCCCCGCGATCGCGGAACGGATCGTCTGGCCCACCTCGGCGAGTGGGGCGCCGGCGTCGAGGCGGGCCAGCTCCGCCCGCATCAGCGGTTCGAGCGCATTGTGCGCGAGGAAGCGACGGTACGCGTTGGCCGTGATGGCGAATCCGCCCGGTACGCGGATACCCTCGTTGGCGAGGTTACGGATCATCTCGCCAAGCGAGGCGGTCTTCCCGCCGACGATCGGCACATCATTACGCGAAATGTCTTCGAACCACCGGAGCATGGCACCTCAATTCAGGGGACGGGGAAGTATTCGCGATCAGGTCGGCACCGATCGAGAGGGCATTCCCTGACATACGGCGGCGTCGCGCGCGGGAGCTGGACTGCGTAAAGTTGAGCAGTCGTCGGCCCGTCCTCTCTTCCGCCCCTCCCCATGAACGTCCTGCTCTCCGCCCTCGCGCTGTCCGCGCTCCTTGCCGCTCCGCTGTCGGCTCAGGCCGGCGCCCGTCGCGCCGCGCCCAGCACCCGCGCCATCACGGAAGTGTCACTCACGCTGGTCGATACCGCCGCGCAGCGTGCCGCCGGCAAGCCGGCCCTCATGCGCATCGACTACGGCCAGCCGCATCTGCGTGGCCGGAAGATCAACACCGACAGCCTCGTGCCCATCGGCACGGTGTGGCGTCTCGGTGCGAACGCCGCCACGCTGTTCACCACCGATGTCGATCTCACCATCGGGGGCAAGGACGTGCCCAGGGGGCGCTACGTGGCACAAGTGCTGCCGGCACTTACCGGCTGGACGCTAATCCTGCAGGCCGAAACAACGGGCGCCGCGTCGGTGAACGTGGCCCCGTACGACGCCAAGAAGGATGCGGCCCGCATCGAACTCCGTCAGAGCACGATCGCGACGCCGCTGGAGACGCTCTCGATCTGGCTCGTGCCGTCGACCGCACCCGGCGCGCAGCGCGGCGAGCTGCGCATCGGATGGGACACGGTGCTGCTGACGACCGAGTGGGTGGTCCGCTAAGCGCGCGCCACGGTGCATCCCATGCCCGGTTTATCGTGGCGTGGGATGCACCCGGCGACGATCCTCGGCATGCCGCAGCGAGTCGAGGCGCGCGGCGATTCGTGGCTCACGCGCCACCACATCACTCCGCTCGCCGGGATCTGCTTGAAGATTGAACAATTGCATCGTGTCGCGTCGCCACACGCCCTTCCATGCGCCTTCCAACACCGCCGACTGCACGCGGTCGGGCGAGTACCACACCTGATACGGGCGCAACGCGAAGGTGCCTGTGCCAGTGAGTGCCGGCAGGAATGAACGGCCGCTGATGTCACGCGGGGGCGTGCGCCCCGCCGCCTCGACGAGCGTGGCGTGCAAGTCGGTGAAGTCCACGCGGATGGCCGACGCGCTGCCGGCGGTCGTGCGTCCGGGCCAGTGCACGACGCCCGGCACGCGCAGTCCACCATCATAGAGATCGCCCTTGAAGCCGCGATAGTTCATCGTGCCGTTGAACCATCGGCCCACCGTATCGGTGCCGCCGTCGTTCGCGCGACGGAGGAAGGTGGCGCCGTTGTCGGACAGAAACACGATCAACGTGCGCTCGGCGATGCCGAGGGAATCCAGCAGCGAGCGGAGACCGCCGAGGTCCTCGTCGAGTCGTGACACCTGCGCGGCGTAGCTCTTCTTCGCTTCCGACCACGGTTTGGAGGCGTAGGCACCCAGCGACGGAATCTCGTAGCCGCCGTCGGCCTGACCGGGACTGCCCTCGTTGTTGATGTGCGGGAGATTCGTGGCCCAGTACAGGAAGAACGGCCGATCGCGATGCGAGCGCACGAAGCGAAAGGCACGGTCGCGAATGAGCGTCGGCGCGTAGTCGAGACGCGTGGTCGCGCGCCCGGCCCCCATGCGCCCGGCCTTCGGCACGACGTTGCGCGTGCGCACGGAGTCGGTGCCGCTCAGCAGCCATTCCGGATAGAAATTGTGCGCGTGCACCTGGTCGCGATATCCGAAGAACTCGTCGAATCCCTGCGCGTTCGGCCAGCTTTCCGGCTCGCTGTCCCAGCTCAGTCCCCACTTGCCGAACAACCCGGTCACGTAGCCGGCGTCGTGCATGCGTTCGGCGAGCGTCACGTCGGCCGTGCGCAGAAAATCGTTGTCGTTGTCGTCGAGACGGCAGGTGCCGTTGTGCAGTCCCGTCATGAGCGAACAGCGCGCCGGCCCGCATACGGCCGCGCTGGAACGGAACTCCGTGAAGCGCAGCCCTTCGCGCGCGAGCCGGTCGATATGCGGCGTCGTGATCTCCTGCTGACCCCACGCCCCGACTTCCCCGATGCCGAGGTCGTCGGCGAGCAGGATCACGATGTTCGGCGACACCGCCGCGGCCGGGGAGCGTGGCGATGGGCTGCAGGCGATCACGCTGAGTGACACGCCGGCGAGAGCGACGCCGAGGCGCGCGCTGCGTGAACGGAAACGGAAGTTTGGAATGGGGCGCATGCTCCAAAGTGCGCCGTCTAGCGCACCACCGCCACCGCCACCGTGCTCCCCTTCTCGAGCTGGCGCACCCACGTGATCACCGCACCAGTCGACGAGGCGGCCAACGCCGGGTACCACTGTCCCGCGCCGGCGTCGGGCGCAGCGACTGGTGTGAAGCTGACGGCGCCGGCCGTGTTCACCGTGGCGCGGGTGAGCCCAAGGCGACGCGTGCCGTCGACGATCTCATCCCACGCCACCAGCGACGCGCCATTCGGCAGCATGACGATTTGCGGATGCGATGCCGGCCCACGCGTGGGCACCCGCGTGCGGGGGGTGAAGGACTTGCCGTCGCGCGACACCGCGTAATAGATCGACAACGCCATCGCATCCTTCGCCGTGGCGTTCTTGCCCTCGGCGGTCGTCGGCCACACCACATGCGCGCGCCGCGACGCGTCGATGGCCATGGCCGGTCCGTTGTCCGGACAACCATCCAACTTCCAGTGGTCGTCGCTCACGCGCAGTGGGGCGGCAAACGTACGTCCACCATTGGTCGACATCGTGAACGCGATGTCGCGCTCTCCACTGGGATACACGTGACGCCAGGCCGCGTACACGGCATCGCCGGACACGGCCAGTGCGGTTTTGCAGCAATAGCAGACGCTGCGCGCAATCGACAGCGCGGTGGTGCGCCCAGTGGCACCGGGCAACGACGCGAACATCAGTTGCGAGAGGCCCGCGCGCGCGGTGGGGTCACCCTTGGGCATCACCATCGGTGCCGGCGTCGCACCACTGGCTGCGGCCGCGCTGTGCTGATGCGCTCCATCGGCGGCGATGAGTTCGCGATGATCGAGCCACAGCACGGATACGCGACCGGTGGCGTCCACTGCGACCGACTCCCATCCGCGCGACCCTTCACTGTCGCTGCCGGGCACCGGCGCGCTGGCCGAGTAGGTACGGCCCCCGTCGAGCGATCGCGCGCTGAGCAGCTTCCAGGTGGTGCCGGCCTTCGCCGTCCACACGATCACGATCTCCGGCGCGGCACCGCGACGCGGCACCAGCGCGATGCGCGGTGGTTCTTCACCGCTCACGCGGGCCTCGCCGGCCACGCGATTCACCTGCACTGGAGCGCCGAAGGTGGAGCCGCCGTTGGTACTGGTGGCCACGAAGATGTCCATCGACGAAATCGTGGCGGCCGAGAAGGCCACGGCGACAAACGCGCCGTTCGCGGCGACCGTGGGATTTGCCCCCGTACGATCGGGTACCGAAAGGGTCGTGACAGCAGTCTGCGCCGACAGCGTCGTGCCCGTGAGCAGTAACGCGCCGATGGTGGTGAAGCGAACGGCTCGAAGAGCGCGCATCGATCGATGGGTAGGAGTCAGCGTGAGGACCGTCATCTACGACGCCATTGCGCGCCGCACGGCGGCCGCCAGTGTCGTATCGCCGCGCCGGAACGCGCCGATCATGCGAAAGCGAATCACGCCGGCACGATCGATCACGAACGTTTCGGGCACGCCGACGGTGAGAAACTTGAGTGAGAACTGATGATCGGGATCGAGCCAGATCGGATAGGTCATGCCCTGCTCGGTGGCAAAGTCGCGCACGTCGGCACCCATGCCGGCGGCGTCGATGCTCACACCGATCGTCTTGAGTCCCTGCGCGCCATACTTGCGATGCAGGGCCTCGAGCTGCGGGATCTCTTCACGGCAGGGGATGCACCAAGTGGCCCATACGTTCAGCACGACCACGCTGCCGGAGAGCGCGGCCAGTGTGACCGGCTCGCCCTCCAGCGTCATGGCGGTGAATGCCGGCGCCGCCGCACCGAGCGCCGGTGCGCGCGGCGCGGTGCCACGCTCGCACGCCGAGACTGACACACCGGTCAGCAGCGCGAACAGTCCCGCGCGTACGAACGTCTTCATGGTCGGAATGCTAGAAGGTGTACTTGAGACTGCTCGAATACGTACGCTGCGGGAACGGATGAAACAGGAAGTACTTCCGGTTCAGCAGATTGTCCGCGCCCAGTGAGGCCGAGACGTGCGAGCCGAAGCGGTAGTTCACATGGGCGTCGGCCACGAACCAGCCGCTGAATCCCTGATACACGTTCGGGTTCAGATCGGCGTTGTCGAGCGTGGTCCACACGGCGTCGCTATAGCGGCCGCCCAGCGAGATCGCGAGCTTCTGCGCCGGACGGTAGGTGGCGATGAAGTTCGCGCGCCATTCCGGAATGTTCGGGAGTTGCTTGCCAATCGCCGCGTTGGCCGGTGCGGTCGCATTGGCGCGCCCCGAGGTGGCCAGCGTGCGGGCGTCGAGGTAGGTGGCACTGCCCGACAGTTCGAGTCCGCGCACCAGTACGTCGTGTTCCGACACCACCAATTCAGCACCGCGCGCGCGCACGTGGTCGACATTCGAGATGTACGAGTAGAACGTCTGTGACCCCGGCACGAGCGGCTGGAACTGCGAGATGATCGCGTCGTGCACATCATCGTTGAACAACGCGAGCTGCACGCGGCTGCGTGCGAACGTGCGTTCAACGCGCAGTTCGCTGGCCAGCACGTTGTCCGGCTTGAGATTGGGATCGGGCGAGGTGAACGTCACACCGGTCGTGACGAGCTGGTACAACTCGGCCGCCGTGGCAAACCGGTACGCCTTGGCCACCGATGCCGTGAGCGTCCAGTCGGGCGAGGGGGTCCAGCCGAGCGTCGCCTTCGGGGAGAAACGCGTCGCCTCGACCTCCTTCTGCGTTACCCGCGTGTTGCCGTTCACATTCAGGCCGTCGAAGGCGCGCCACTGTTCGTAGCGTCCACCCACCGTGAGGCGCAGCGTCGGAGCAATGCGCCACTGATCCTGCACCCACAGTGCGGCCGTGCGCGTCTTGCCGTCGCCCTGCGATACGACTGTGGTCGTCACCGGGTCCGACAGCCGCCAATTGGCGGTGTTGTACGTCGGATTCGCGAGTGTGTACTGATCGACGTGGGCGCCGAACGTGACCGTGTGCGCGGCAAGGGTGCCGCCCTTGTGCCACGCCGCCTTCACATCGGCCGTGCGCCAACCGGTGCCCGACAGCACGGCCACGCGACCGGCGTCGCCGAATGTCAGCGCGGTGGACGACGCGGACGTGGAAAAGCGCTGGCGATCGGTATCCATGCGATAGCTGGTGCCGACGACTTCGACATCCCAATCCTTCTTCGTGTCCGTGCGCAATGAGAAGCTCTGCGCATTGTGCTGCTGCAGCAATCCGTAGTTGCCGCTCGCGAAGCCGGCCAGCCCGGCGTAGCTCGAGGCACCGGCACGCGTGAGGTAGCTGTCCACGCCGGCATCGGCGTCATTCTGCCAGAAACCGTACGTGTAGGCGGCGCGCACCGTGGGCGTGATGTCGTACGCGACCTTGATCTTCGCGTTCGTCATCTGCGTGTGCAGGAGTCCGGTCGCGCCCAGCACGTTGGCGGCACCATTGAGCTTGTTGGTGGCCGCGAATCCGCCGGTGGTGTTGGCCGGAAAGGTGGCGCCGGTGACGTAGGTGAGCGGCTGCCCCTTGCTGTCCTGATAGTTGCCGCTGAGCGACACGGTCAGCTTGCCGAACCGGTTGGCCACGCGCGCCGACGTTTGCGACGTGCCGTACGTGGTATTCGTGCCATACAAATCGAACGGCATCAGCGACTGCGTCTGCGCAATCGAGCCTTCGAACTTGTCCGGCAGGCGCGTCGTGATCTCCATGACCGCGCCCATTGAGTTGCCCGGATAGGCCGCCGAAAACGGGCCGTACATCATGTCGACGCGCTCGATTTCTTCGGGGGCCACGAGTCCCCATCGCGGTCCGCCGATCGTGTTGTTGTTGGCGATGAGGGCTGAGAGGGGGACGCCGTCGGCAAACACGAGGCTGCGCGCGCTCGACGCCACGCCCCACACGCGCGTGCCCATGACGGCCTGGGTATCGCCGTTGTTGCGCTTCCGGATGAACACGCTGGGCAGGTATTTCACCGCGTCCGGCGTGTCCATGAGATTGATCGTTTCTTCGACGCGCTTGGCGGTGATGCTGGCGCTCACCGGCATCGTGAGGCGGGTGAGCGCGGGGCGCGTGTCACGGTCGGCGGTCACGCGGAGGCCACCGAGGGTGGTCGCGGTGTCTCGGCCGGTGGAGTCCTTGCCCACGGGCTTGGTCGGCTGGGTCTGCGCACGGGCGGTGCCGGCGACCAGGAGGGCGCCGAGCAGGGTAACGAGCTTCATAAACGGGATCGGGAGAAGAGCACGTGCATTCTTCCCGCGCTCGAACCATCACCGCGATACGCCAAGGGCGATCGCCGTGCGGGAGCAGTCGGGAACAACGCGAGAGGGCGACCCACGCGGACGGCCCCGGGGGGAGCAGTCGCGCAGCGTCGAATTCGGCAGGGACGAGCGGGTACGGCGGGCCTGCTGAGGCCCTAGGTGCGTACCGGGGTCGGCGGCCCGTTGGCGAAGGGGAGCGCATGCGCCGGTCGCAGCGGAATGCGCGACAGAACCACCACGGCGCTGGCCGATGCCT
>CANGXK010000092.1 GCA_947457715.1 Gemmatimonadota bacterium | reverse complement strand
CTCGCTTCGACTGGTCACGCCCAATCGTCGCCGGCAGTAGCGACGGTACGTGGCGCGGTATACGACAGCATCGCCGGCCAGCCGCTCGCCGGTGCGTTGGTACAGCTCGTCGCCGCCGACACCGGGGCCACCTACGGACGGACGGTGGTGTCGGACTCGCTCGGCGAGTTCAGCTTCGCCGACGCGCCGGGCGGCCGGTTCACGCTGGGCTTTTATCACGCGGTGCTCGACTCGCTCGGCTTGGAGCCGCTGCTGCGCACGATCACCGTAGCAAATGGCGGGGCCGTGCGCGCCGACCTGGCCACCCCCTCCGCGGCGCGATTGCGCACGGCGATCTGCGGTGCGCCGACGCCGCAGAATTCCGGCGCCGTCGTCATGGGCTTCATACGGAACGCCGCGGGCCGGGCGCCGGCCTCGGGGGTCACGGTGATCGCCGAATGGCTCGAGCTGTCCTTCGGCGCCGGCGGCATGAACCGTCGCACCCCCCGACGCCTGGCCACCACGCGCGAGACGGGCTGGTTCGCGATCTGCCACGTGCCGAGTCCAGGCTCCGTGACGCTGATGGCGACCCGCGGCGCGGACAGCACGGCGATCATTCAGGTCGAGGTCCCGACCAGTGGGTTCCTGCGCCGAGAGCTCTATCTCGGTGCGGCCCGCGTCATCTCCGTCGCCACGCCACGTCGCGACAGCACCGCACAGGACTCGACGACGCTCCCCGCGCGACGCCTGCACGTCGGTGAGGGCCGCCTGAGCGGCGTCGTGCTGGAAACCAACACCGGCCGACCACTGGCCGGCGCGCAGGTGAGCATCGCCGATGGACCGCAAGCGCGGGCCAACGCACGCGGCGAGTGGACGATGACCGACGCCCCGCCGGGCACGCGCCTGCTGGAAATACGGGCGGTGGGCTACTACCCCGCGCGACGCGCCGTCGATGTCGTCGACAGCGTGGCACCCATGCGCGTGGAACTCGCCACCTTCAGGTCGGTGCTCGACACCATGAAAATCAGCGCCACGCGTACCGTCGATATGAATCTCGTGGGCTTCCAGGAGCGCCGGCGCTCGAGCGTCGGTCGATTCCTCACGCCCCGGGACATCGCCGTGCGGCAACCGTTCGTTACGTCGGAGGTCTTCCGCTCGGTTCCCGGACTTTATCTCGACCGCACGATGGACGCCGAGGCGAAGGTCATGATGCGCGGCGTCTTCGAAGATCGCTGCGAACCGGCGATCTACATCAACGGCCAGTGGATGAACGGACTCACTTCGGGCGACCTTGATGGCTTCATCCGCCCGAACGACATTGCAGGCATTGAGGTGTACATGGCTGGGCAGGTGCCAGCCCAGTTCCAGCCGTCGCTCGGCGGCTGCGGCAGTTTGGTATTCTGGACGCAATGATCGCAAGGAGTGGCAGTGAAGACTGAGCCGAACACCAGTACGCGCGTCACCAGCATGCACGCCACCGACCCGCGACCTCACGTGGTTGTCGTGGGTGGCGGCTTTGCCGGACTCTCGGCGACGCGTGCGTTGGCCAAGGCCGACGTCCGGATCACGCTCATTGACCGGACCAATCACCATCTGTTTCAGCCGCTGTTGTATCAGGTGGCAACGGCGGTGCTGAATCCCGCCGACATCACGGTGCCGATTCGCTGGATGCTGCGCGAGCAGGCCAATGCCACGGTGATCATGGCCGAGGTCGACGGTATCGATGTCGCCCAACATACGCTGACGCTCGACGGTGGCAGCAGTACGGTGGCCTGGGACTATCTGCTGGTCGCCAGCGGCGCGCGCCACGCCTACTTCGGCCACCCGGACTGGGAAGCGCACGCACCAGGGCTCAAGAGCATTGAAGACGCACTCGAGATGCGTCGCCGGTTTCTGCTCAGCTTCGAGGCCGCCGAGCGCGCCAGCGCTGTCGGCCAGCGAGATGCGCTGCTCACGTTCGTCATCGTGGGGGGCGGCCCAACAGGCGTCGAACTCGCCGGCATGATTCCGGAGATCACCCAGAAAGCGATGAAGCATGACTTCCGGCGCATCGACCCTGCGTCGTCGCGGGTGGTGCTGCTCGAAGCGGGGCCGCGGCTCCTGCCGCAGTTTCCCGAGGCGCTCGGTGCACGCGCCGAACGCGATTTGCGCGAACTCGGGGTCGACGTCCGCACGAATACGGCCGTCACGCACGTCGACGACGAGGGCGTGACGCTGGCCTCGGGTGACCGGCTGCTGGCGCACACCGTATTCTGGGGTGCCGGCAATCAGGCATCGCCGCTCGGCAAGCAACTCGGTGTCCCGCTCGATCGCGCCGGGCGCGTGGTCGTGGGCCCGGACCTGTCGGTGCCGGGACACGACCGCGTGTTCGCCATCGGCGACATCGCATCCGTCATGACGGCCAAAGGCACGCCGGTACCGGCTGTGGCACCGGCCGCCAATCAGATGGGCGCCCACGCAGCCGCGGCGATTCTGCACGATCTGCACGGCACCCCTCGCACGACGTTCAAGTATTTCAACAAGGGCGACCTCGCCACCGTTGGCCGCCATCGCGCCGTGGCCGCCATCGGGTCACTGCAGCTGCAGGGCTACGTCGCCTGGCTGGCGTGGCTCTTCGTGCACATTCTCTATCTGGCCGGCTTCCGCAATCGGCTCACGGTGTTCGTGCAGTGGGCGTATCAGTACTTCACGTATCAACGCGGCGTGCGACTCATCACGGGCACCACCGCCCATCGGCTGCTCCACACGAGCCGCGAGCGGGAGCGCGCGCGGACCGATGTGCGGGAGGCCGCCAAGCCGACATAAGAAAAGGCCGGGGGCGATCACTCGCCCACCGGCCTTTCCGTATTTGCCGTGCCGCGTGTTACCGCATCCGATCGCGGCGCACCAGCACCTTCTTGCCCTTGATCGTGGTGTTCCGCAGCGCCGTGATGATGTCCTCGGCGATCTCCTCCGGTACCTCGACCGTGCTGTAGCCATCGGCGATCTGGATCGCGCCGATCACGCTGGCATCGATACCGACTTCATTCGCGATGGCGCCCACAAGATCGCCCGGACGCATCTTCAGTTTGCGACCGGCTCCGACCCACAGCCGCGCGACGCTCCATTCCGGCTTTGACCGCTTGGCCGCCTTCGCGCCACGGGGCGCTTCGTCCTCGCCACCGCGGCTCGGACGGCCACCTTCGCGGCCACTGTCGCGGCCACCACTCGTGCGCGGACCACGATCATCCGTGCGCGGCTGCACGGCCGGGATGTCCGGCTCGTCGTTCACGTCGTTCGAATCGAACAGCTTCACGGCCGCCGCCGCGATGTCCATCACGTCGAACTCACCGGCCAGCGACTCCACGATGCCGCGGAATTTGTCGAGACCACCTTCCATGATCGTCTCGCGCAGCGTCGTGCGCACCAGTTGCAGGCGATGCGCGCGCAGATCGTCGACCGTCGGCACCTGCGCGATCTCGATCCGCTGACTCGTCATGCGTTCGATGTTGCGCAGCAAGCGATGTTCGCGCGGCTCGGCCAGCGTAATCGCGACCCCTTCCCGGCCCGCGCGGCCCGTACGACCGATGCGGTGCACGTACGACTCGGCGTCGGCCGGCACATCGAAGTTCACCACGTGCGACACGTGCTTCACGTCGAGACCGCGCGCCGCGACGTCCGTCGCGATCAGCAGATCGGTCTTCTTCGTGCGGAACTTCGTCATCACGCGATCGCGCTGATCCTGGCTCAAACCGCCGTGGAGCGCATCGGCGCGCAGACCGCGCGCCATCAGCGTTTCACTGAGTTCGTCCACTTCCGTGCGCGTGCGGCAGAACACGATGGCACTCGTGGGCTGCTCGATGTCGAGCACGCGCGCGAGGGCCGTCATCTTGTGGGCGCGCGGTACGATGTACGCCACCTGGCGCACGCGGGCCGCCTCGCCATCAGGCACGACTTCGCGATCAATCGTGACGAGCACGGGATCACGCAGCTGGCGCTTGGCGATGCTGGCAATGCGCGGCGGCAGCGTGGCCGAAAACAGCGCCGTCTGACGGGTCTTCGGCGTGGCCTCGAGAATCGCCTCGAGATCTTCCGCGAAGCCCATGTCGAGCATTTCGTCGGCTTCGTCGAGCACCACGGTCTTGAGCGACGTCATTTGCAGCGTATGACGACGGATATGATCGAGCGCGCGCCCCGGCGTCGCGATCACGACGTCAACGCCGCGCTTGAGCGCGCGGACCTGCATCTCCATGGAGGAGCCGCCGTACACGGCCAGCGCGCTGACGCCCATCGGCTTGCCGTAGCGATGTACCGCTTCAGCCACCTGCATGGCGAGTTCACGCGTGGGCACGAGAATCAGCGCCGACGTACGCTCGGCGCCCTTGGCGCTCGTGTTCACGCGGCTCAGCAACGGCAGCGCGAAGGCTGCGGTCTTGCCGGTTCCGGTGGCCGCTTGTGCCAACACATCACGTCCTTCCAGCAGCGGCGGAATCGCAGCACGCTGAACAGGCGTCGGCTCTTCGTAACCCAGCGCAGCGAGCGCTGAGGCAATGCGGGGGTCGAGTCCGAGGGCCGCGAATCCGGTTTCGCTGACGTCGCGCTCGCTGTTCCGTGCGGCGACATCGCGCTCGTCCGGCTGTTTCATATGTCAAGTCTCCTTTGAGATTCGAAATCTATCCTATTCTGGGTCCGATATGTGGTGTTGGTTGCTGAAATAGGTGAGATTGTCAGTCATCATGACCGATATATCACTTCCTTTCGAGATTCGACGGAGCCCGATTCAGGGTTTCGGGGGATACGCCACCCGTCCGATCGCCGCCGGCACGCGCATTATCGAGTACGCCGGCGAGCGGCTGACCCCGGAGGCGGCGGAGGCGCGCTACCCCGACGTGTTGGGCGAGCGTCACCACACCTATTTGTTCGCGATCGACGACGAAGTGGTGGTCGACGCCGCCGTCGACGGCAACGAGGCGCGGTTTCTGAATCACTCCTGCGCTCCCAATTGCGATGCCGTCGTCGACGACGGCCGCATCTGGATCGACGCGATCCACGAGATCGAAGTGGGCGAAGAGCTGGTGTACGACTACGCCTACATACTTCCCGAGCGCCACACGCCTGCGGCCAAGAAGCGCTTTCCCTGTGGCTGCGGCGCCATCACCTGCCGGGGGACCATCCTCGCCAGGAAGCGATAGCCCGCGCGCGATCTAGTAGGGAATCTTGTCGCGCTTGGCCATCCATTCCGTAAACACCGTCAACGCCTCATCATGCAGCAATGGCTGGATGGGCACGAGCCGCTTCTCGTGCGGCGTTCCCATTTCGTGATAGAGCAGTTCATCGTCAAACTGTGCAGCGGCCGCATCGGCTCGCGTGTTGCCAAAGTAAATCGCCCGGATTCGTGCCCAGTAGGTGGCAGCGAGGCACATCGGGCACGGCTCACAGCTCGTGTACAGCTCGCAGTCGTTCAGGGAAAACGTCCCCAGCCGTCGGCAGGCATCGCGAATGGCTTCCACTTCGGCATGAGCCGTTGGATCGTTGCTGCTGGTGACTGTGTTCGACCCCTCGCCGACAATGCTGCCGTGCCTGACAACGACGGCACCGAACGGACCTCCCACTCCAGACTGCATGTTTCGTCTGGAGAGGTCGATGGCTCGGCGCATGAAATCTTGCGGTGTCCTCACGGGGTTCCGGGGGTGTCGGGGGTGGCGAGCATTGGCAATACTAGCTGCGTCGTCCGGGTTTCGTGCGGGTTGGCATCACCCAGCGTCTACGCCGGCAGCAGATCACCGGCAGATCACCAGTAACAAGGCCTCCCGAGTCTGAGAGCCGCGTGCGCCCTCCTTGGTGCGATAAAGGCCCCAGCGGCCACGGGCGCGAAAAGAGCGTCATGGCGATCGACCCGGTGCTGCTAGCGCTCACGCGATCTGCGTGGTGATTCACGTACACGTCGCGAGCGCGCGGGCTCACGTATCGGTTACAACACGACCAGCGAGGCGGCGGTTGCCCCGCGGACGGCATTGACAGCAATCGACCGGTCGAAGGTCACCAACACGCCGCCGTGGTGCACGGCGAGCGCCAGCAGATAGGCGTCGGTTAGTTGCCGCGGTCCGTGAATGCGCGTGGTGTCGACCCGCTGGTCGTCGAGGACGCTGACATCGTCGGCCCAGAACTCGTGAACGGGCTCCTGACTCGCCCGATGGAGCTTCCTGACGATGTCATGCACCGCATGCGCGCCGGGATATCCCGGATGACTCATGATCCGCACGCACCCGTTTTGGGTGATGGGACACGAGGCCCAGCCATTGGCGGCATTCGCCGCGAACCAACCGACGGCCGCGTGATGCGAGATGTGATCCGCATCAAACACCGCGATGAGCACGTTCACATCGAGCAACGCGCGCATCAGTAGGCGTCGTCCTGTCGGAGTCGGTCGATCAGGTCATTCGTGACCACCGCGCCGCGTGACGCGAACGGCTGCACACCGTAGATGGCCTCCGGTTCGCGCACCGACGACGGCGCGAGCCCCGACGGCTCACGAGGCGCGGTCAGCGCCTGGCGGATCAGCTCCGAGACGACCTGCCCCATGGACTTGTGCTCGCGGCGGGCACGCTCTTTGGCCGCGGCGAGCACATCATCGGCAATATCGAGGGTGGTTCTCATATGGTGATGCTATCGCATCACGCATCAGATGTCTAATACCTAGAACTTCCAGTGGTAACCCACGCGGACGACCTGCGTCTCCAGGTAGTCCGTGCTCACCACGCGGAAATCCGTTCCGCGGATCGTGCGCCGGAGCTGCATGGTGTTCAACAGATCCGTGCCATTCACGACGATCTCGCCTCGACCCTGCCGCACGCTTTTCTTGGCCCCCACATCGAGCGAATAGCGGCTGTCGAGGCGCCCCTGCGGCAGCAGGTCGGGGGCGAGATACACCTGTGAGACCTGCGTGAGCCAGCCGTGCGGCAGCGTCATCACCACGTTCACCTTCGCGCTCCCCGACGTGAGCCGAGCCCGCGCCGCCTCGTACCGAACGGGCACCGGGTACTGATTCACCACCGCGAACGCATTCACCGTCTTGCGATACACATTCGCGTTGACGTTGAGTGACAAGCGCGGCGACACGGTCTGCTGCCACACCATCTCGGAACCCGTGCTCCAGCTGCGACCCGCATTCTGGAACACGTTGTACAGCAGCACACTCCCCGGCACCTGCGTCGCAATCCGCGTAATGGTGCCGTCCACGATGCGGTGATACGCGGCGGCGTACACACTGCCTTTCGACCAGCTGGTCTTGTAGCCAAGCTCGGCCGACGTGGAATACTGCGGCTGCAATGCCGGGTTACCGACCTTGATCAGCTCCGGCTCGTCGTACTTGGGGAAGATGCGAATATCGACTTCGTTCGGCCGATCCACGCGCCGATTGAAGAACAGCGACAGCTTGTTCGCATCATCGAACTTGTAGGCGGCTCGCACATTCGGAAACGGCTGGACGTAGCGGTAGCCGTCGCTCTTGTACGTATTGTGATCGGGATTCACGTCGTAGTCCACGCGCACCCCCTCGAACCGAACACCCCCCTCGAGCTCCACGCGCTGGCTCTCGAACACATAGGTGCCATACAGCGCGGGAATCGTTTCGCGATACGTGGCCCAGCCGCCGGCGCCGGTGTCGAGCGGGGAGTTCCGGCCCGCAAAGAACTGCATGTTCACCGGGATCGAACGATACCGCCCCTTGAAGCCGGCCTCGATGCGCCCCTGTTTCAGCGGCTTCGTGTAGTCGGCGTTGAGATCCACCACATGTTCGTCCGACAGCAACTTGAACGCGTCGGTGCCGACAAACGTGGGCACGGTGTTCGTGAAGAAGTATTTCTCGTCTTCCCGATGAAACGAGTAGTTCCCGGTCAACGCGAGCGTGTGCCCGGGCTCGGTGAACTGGTGCGTGAATACCGTGGTCGCGAAGGCGGTGTACTTCACTTCGTCTTCGAGGAACTGCCACAGGCGGTAGCGATTCTGCAGCGAGCCGACGAAGTACGGATTGTCGCCGTTGTCGAGAATCTTCTCGCGGTTGAACAGCCCCGACACCGTCACGGTGTTCCGTTCGTTGAACGCATGGTCCACGCCCGCATTCAGCGTGGCGTAGTCGGTACGGCGATTGCGCTTCACCTGCTGCGTAATCACCGTGCCGTTGTCGTACGTGCGCGTGGAGAATTCGTTCTTGTTGAGCGTGGGCGAGTAAAGCCAATCCGCCTGCAAAAAGCTGTTCGTGGCGCCGCGGCGATAGTTGATGGCGGCCGACGGATTGAACTTGGGCGTGCCCTGATACTGCGGGCGAATGGTGGGCAGATTCTCCTGCTTCACCCACAGGGCGCCCGCCCCGCCCATGAGCCCGAGCTTGCCGTTGAACCCCCGCTGCTCCTGCTTCTTAAACACCAGGTTGATGATACCGGCGCTGGCGTTCGCGTCGAATTTCGCCGACGGATTGTTGATGATCTCGATGCGCTCCAGCGCCGACGCCGGCAGGTTGTCCAATCCGTTCTGCGAGCCGAAGCCGGTGAGTGCGGTCTGCTTGCCATCGATCAACACCACCACCTTGTCGCTGCCGCGCACCTGCACCTTGCCGTCCTGCCCGATCGTCACCCCCGGCACCGTCGACATCGCCTGCAGCACCGAGCCGCCCGCTTGGCTGATGTTGTCGGAGACCGTGAACGTTTTCTTGTCCATCGTACCGGCCACCGCGTCGGCGTTGGCCGTG